>JAYSSW010000493.1:0-8270 GCA_043720335.1 Planctomycetia bacterium | reverse complement strand
TCGACTCTTCCATCCCTCAACCCGCGAGCCAAACCGGCCGCAAGGAGACACCGATGAAGACCCGCACCGTTCGTCCCAGCCTCGAAACCCTGGAAGCCCGCGATGTGCCGGCGGTTTTCAATCTTGCGACGCACGCCGTCATGCAGTTCCAGCAGTCCGTGTCGCCGTCCAGCAATGTCACGCTGTCGAACGGCACGTTGAAGATCGAGTGTTCCCAAACGGCCGACCAGGTCAGCATCTACAAGTCGGGCAACAACGTGATGGTCCAGACCAGCGGCGGACTCGGCTACCATCTCAACTCGTACAACCAGTCCCAGGTCTCGAAAATCTTCTTCAACGGCAAGTACGGCGACGACGCCCTCTTCGTCGACGCCATCAGCATCGCCATCCCCATCTCCGCCTACGGCGGGCACGGCGACGACCTGCTCCAGGGGGGACGCGGCAAGGACCACCTCTTCGGCCAAGGCGGCAACGACAGGCTCAGTGGCTACGCCGGCAACGACGTCCTCGACGGCGGGTCGGGCAACGACCTCCTCCTCGGCGGCGACGGCAACGACTCCCTCCGCGGCGGGTCGGGCTACGACCAGCTCTTCGGGAACGCCGGCAACGACACTCTCGACGGCGGCTACGACAACTTCGCCGACCGCATGGAAGGGGGCGCGGGCGCCGACACCTTCACCGTCCACAAGAAGGCAAGCTGGTTCTCGTGGAAGACCTACGCCGAGAACATCACCGACCGAAGCAGCGCCCAGGGGGACCGCATCAGCTACGACCACCACCTGCTCGCGCCGTGATCGGCACGAAAGTTGAGCCGCTCGGTTGCAGCGAGCGCGGACGTGACTCAACGCGACATTCGACAGGATTGCCGTGGGATCATGTCCGCGCTCGCTTGAGGCGAGCGGCTCAACGTCGTCAATCAGCGCTCTTCTTCGCCTCCGTGCGCCACAGCTTGAGCAGGTCGGAGGAGGCACGGCGGTTGGCGGCGATGCCGTGGTCCTCCATGATCTCCTCGGTGGCGGCCTCCATCGCCTTGCGGTCGAAGACGAGCAGGCTGCTGTACTCGTCGACGAAGCGGAAGGTGAGGAACTCGTCCTTGCTGTCGCGGATGGTCTCGACGAGGTGGCGCAGGTTCTTGATCGCGACGCCGTTGACGTCCTTCACGGTCTTGCCGACCGGGTCGGCGTAGCCCTTGGAGACCTCGTGCCGGAACATCGGGGCGCTGACGACGACCAGTTCCTCGCCGGGGAAGCGGGCCAGGTCGTTGCCGCGCGTGACCTGCGGGCTGTTGTCGAAGTAGAAGGTGCGGTTCATGGCGGCGTACAGCGACTGGTCGTTCGACCGCGCCGGCGCGAACACGAGCGGGCCGTGCACGAAGTACGACAGCGGCTCCCCCTGGTAGGGCGGGACCAGCCGCTTGTCCAACACGGAGACGGGGTAGGCGACCGGAGTTGCTTTGCCGTCGCGCCAGACGGTGAGCGGCACGGCCCCGTTCTTCGCCTCGCGCGGGATCAGGTAGTTGAACGGCGCGAGCAGGCCGTTCTTCAGCTTCACCATGCCGTTGTTGTCGATAGGCTGGCCGGCGACGTGCGTGACGATGTCGAGGGGCTTGAGCGGGAACTTCGCGTCGAGATGGGCGGGGAGCTGGACAAGGACCCCCTTCACCTTCGGCCCGACCTTCAGCATGCGGCGCAGGGCGTCGTTGTCGAAGTTCTGGAAGACGATGCTGGCGTCGTCGATCGGCTTGCCGTCGTACCTGCCGTCCTTGAGGTCGTCGAGGAACAGCTCGATCTCCTCGTTGGGGATGACGGAGCCGATGTTCTGGGCGTTGCGGACGCGGCTGACGACGAGGCCGACCATTTTGTCGTCGACGACGGCGGGCCCGCCGCTGTTGCCGGGGTTGATGGCGTTGCTGACCTGGATGACGACGCCGACGCCGCGGTTGCCGTAGGGGGCGAAGTCGATGCGCGACACGACCCCCTTGGTGACCGACAGCGCGTCGCCGCCGACGGGGAAGCCGTAGGTGACGACCGCGTCCTGCACGCCGGGGAGCTGGCTCGCCTTGGCGCGCAGCAGCGGCGGGTGGGCGGTCCAGAACGTGTCGTCGTCCTTCGACGCCAGCGCCAGGACCGCCAAGTCGACGTCGGGGTTGAGCGCGACCACGACCGCCCGTTCCTTCTCGCCCCCCTGCTTCGACTGCACGTACACCTCGGTGGCGTAGCTGACGACGTGAGCGTTGGTCAGGATCCGCTTCCCCTCGATGACGACGCCGCTGCCCCGGCTCTCCTGGGCGTCCCCCTTGGTCCACGGCTTCGTCGGGTTGGGGAACCGCGACGACGCGTACACCTTCACCACCGAGTCCTCCGGGCTGGCGGCGGCGGAGCCGGGAAGCGCAGCGGACAGCAAACCGACGCCGAGCAGAGCGAAGCTCAGTCTCATGGAAGGCACCTTGAACAGGTTTGGCGGGGTCGAAAGTCGTTCTCATGGTACCCGTTCGAAATCCGCCCGCAACACGCATTTTCACATCCCAGGGCAAACAACCCTGAATCGTTGAAGCCGCGTGCGCGAAGTCGCGCGCAAAAATACGCCACCCGCCGGGGGAGGCGGGTGGGTGGGGAAAGGTCAGGGGGATGGGCCGGGGGATGGGATGGTGGCGTGAGGAGGGCTTTCGTCGCCAGGGCGGGGAGTCAGGTGTCGCGGTGGGTCGTGAGGTTGGGGGAAACCTCAGCCCGCGATTCCTGTTTCGGGTGGTCGGGGGAACCACTCCCGTCGTCTTTGGGGGAAAGACTTCGAGAACTGCCCTGGCGTTTCGCTGCACCTCCTTGTTTCGTTGAGAACGCAAGGAAGCAAAGCAACCGACGTGCCAAATCCGTCGCCGATTTTCCGGGTTTCGTGCAACTCGTTGGCGACGTGCGGATTGCGGAAAAAACGCGATTTCAGAGCGTGCTGACAATGACGCGGAGATTGTAAAATCGACCGCGCCGCGACGTGAAGTTGAAATCGCTACGCGGCCAAGACGGGAAAAAATTACACCTCGAGGG
This sequence comes from Planctomycetia bacterium, assembly GCA_043720335.1. Classification (GTDB taxonomy): domain Bacteria; phylum Planctomycetota; class Planctomycetia; order Gemmatales; family Gemmataceae; genus JAYSSW01. The sequence continues at coordinate 5,232 of JAYSSW010000493.1, read as the reverse complement.
CGATCAGCGCAGCACGGGGAAGTGCCAGTACGGGACGTGCGGCGGAAGCTGGCCCCGGTCGAACGCCTCGGCGCCGACCGCGTCGCGGAACTGCCGCAGCGACTGGCGGCGCACCGTGACGTAGTAGAATTCGCAGCGGGCGTCGCGCAGCAGGTTCCACAGGCGATGAAGCTGGTCGGTCTCCTGCACCGCCGACCGCAGCTCCTCGGCGTGCAGCGCATCGAGGTCCATCCGTGCGAGCAGATCGCTGCGATAGGCGCGGTTGAAGGTCAGCAGCTCATTGATGATTGTTCGACGGGGGAAGCGCTGGCATTCTTCGAGACGCGGCGTGCAGAGCGATTCATGCCAGCGGTTCTGCAGCGTGCGCAGGTCGCCCGCCACGTCGCGGCTCTGGCCGCGCAGCAGCGGCTCCTCGCGCGGATCGACCAGCTCGGCGTCGAGCGCGAGCTGCATCAGCGAAGGCCGCAGCAGTTCGAGCGCGCGATGATCGAGCGGGCACGCCAAATCGGGCGCGGCGGTGAGCAGCACCGCCGCGAGAACGCAGTCGTAGGAGAACATGGAGAATCCCCCGGAACTCGGCGCGCAGCCTGGGGGAGCGGGCTGGAGGAGCCGAGCGAGACGCCGACGCAGGTTGGAGCCGCGAACGCGGCGGTTCACGCAAGTCGTGTGGGAGAGGTCGCCGTCGAGGGGGAACGGCTGGAAAAGGATTGGATGACGGGAAGGAGAGAAACGCCCTCGGCTGCTAACATCGAAGCATCGGTTGGTTGTGCCTCGGACTTGAGGAAAAAAAGGGCTAACCGCAGTGACGCAAAGTCGCAGAGGAAATGGCAGGGAGGGATGGAAGTGATATCCCCCAAGCCCCAGGATGAGCGAAGCGATTCCTGGGGGTGAGTGGTTGCAAGGTTCGACCCCCACCAATCGCATTGCTCATGGTGGGGCTTGAAACGCGCAACCACGAAACGAAGCCGGGGCGCTGCGGACAGCGCCCCGGCGATTCCCCCCCGTCCCTTGCCTGCGTCGATGATTCGGCCGGGGCCGTGGTTCGGCGCCCGGCGTGGCTTCGGCTCTCGTGCGAGGCGCCCTCCGGCGTGGTCGACCCAAGACCACGTTGGCCCAGATGGCATGCTGTGCCCCTGCCCTGGATGTCGAGCAGAGCTGGTTTCCCGCAATCTCCAGCACGCACAAAAGCCGGCGTGTCCGATGCGTGACAGTCCCTTGTCACTTGGCTTCCCCGCCCCGTTTCGCTCGCGTTTCGCGTCGCGTTTCGTGGCGAGGTCGTGCGGCTATAGCCAACGATTCCGACATTTCCTAGGCCAGTTCCCACGCTCCTGGACCTTGACGCAGCAATCGTGCCATGCCGCGGCGCTTCCACCCGTGCGTCTTCCTGGAAGCGGCGCGAGAACGTGTTCGCCGCATGCGTTTGGCTGGCTTCAGGAGAGCACCGCTCGATGGACCTGGTCGCGCAATGGCTCGACACCTCCTGGTGTTCCGCGACGTGACGAACCGCAAGCGGGCGGAGGACGTGCTGCGGGAAGGCGAGCTGCGCTTCCGCACGATGGCGAACTCCAATGCATCCTTCCTCGCCGCTCAAGGACTAGCGCCTGCGCAGCGCCAGGCCGGGCGTCGCGCCGGTGTGCCGGCCCTGGTCCAGCACCAGCACGCCGTTCACCAGGACGTGTTCGATTCCTTCGCTGTACTGGAACGGCTCGGTGTAGGTCGAGCGGTCGGCCACGCGCTCCGGGTCGAAGATCGTCACGTCGGCGACGGCGCCGACGCGCAGCGTGCCCCGGTCGGCGAGGCCGAGCTTGGCGGCGTTGAGCGACGTCATCTTGCGGACCGCTTCCTCCAGTGAGATGAGACTTCGTTCGCGGACGTAGACGCCGAGGACGCGCGGGAAGGTGCCGAAGCTGCGCGGGTGCGGGTTGCCCCGGCGGAGCGGGCCTTCGATGCTGAGGGCGTAGCCGTCCGAGCCGATGCCGCACCAGGGCTGCTGCATGGCGAGGTTCATGTCCTTCTCGGAATGGTGCTCATAGATGGCTGGGACCGATCCTCCTTCGGCGGCGAGGAAATCGAGGAAGGCGTCGAGCAGGTCGGGGGCGGGCTTGTGGTCCTTGACGCGCTGGGCGAGCAGGCGGTCCATCGTCAGGCCGGCATGGCTGGCGTTGCCGGTCAGGAGCATGCGCGACCAGTCGCCGCCGACGGCGGTGTAGTGGTTGTACCAGCCGGGCAGGCCGCCGGTGATTTCCTTCTTCAGCCGGTCGCGCAGCTTGGGGTCCTTCAGGCGTTCGATCATCGCCTTGGCCCCGCCCTCGTGCGCCCAGGGGGGGACGATGCTGGCGAGGTTGTTGTGGCCGCGCGTGTAAGGGTAGACGTTGGCCTGCACGTTGACCCCTTCGGCGCGGGCCTTGTTGATGACCTGCACGACCTCGGCCATCCTGCCCCACAGCCGCTGCTCGGCGATTTTCAGGTGCAGGATCTCGACCTGGATTCCCGCGCGTCGGCCGATCTCGATGACCTCGCGGATGGCGTCGAAGACGTCGGTCCCCTCGTGGCGGATGTGGGCGACGAAGATGCCGCCGAACTTGGCGACGACCTTGCACAGTTCGACGATGTCGTCGGTGGTGGCGAGCGAGCCGGGCGGCTGGGCGAGCAGGCACGACAGGCCGGACGCGCCCTGCTTCATCGCGTCCTCGACGAGCTTCTTCATCGCCTCCAGTTGTTCCGCATTGGGGCGGGCGTGCGATTCGCCCATGACGCAGCGCCAGACGTTCCCGAGGCCGACGAACGAAGCGACGTTGGTCGAGACGCCTGCCTTCTCGACGGTGTCGAAGTATTCGCCGAGGGTGTTCCAGCGGTGCGTCTTGCCATTCGCCGTGATGGAACCGGGGGCGAGCTTGCCGAGGCGCGGGCCGGGGGAGGTGTCCTCGCCGAAGACCTCAGTGGTGACGCCCTGGCGGATCTTGCTCTGGGCGAGGCCGTCTTCGAGGATGGTGGTGTCGGAATGGGAATGGATGTCGATGAAGCCGGGCGAAACGACCAGCCCCTTGGCGTCGATGGTGCGCTTGGCCGCTCCGGGCGGGACGGCGCCGAGGGCGACGATGCGCGCGCCTTTGACGGCGAGGTCGCCGCGGCGCCACGGGTTGCCGGTCCCGTCGACGAGCTTGCCGTTGCGGACGACGAGGTCGTACACCGGCGCGTCGCCGGACAGCGCGGCGACCGCGAGCCACGCGAGAGCGAGGGGCGCCAAGGCGAGCAGCAGGGTCTTGAAGCGTGGCATGGCGGGGTTCCGTGGGGAGAGGAAACGTGGCGATCCAGCGAAGTCACTCGTGGGGAAGCATCGAGTCTGGGAAGGCCATCCTAGACGAATCACGGCCTCCCGGCTATTTCGGCCGACATGCTGGGCGGGAGCGGGGAACCGAATCATGTCCATTTCCTCACGCCGCGGAACCGCTTCCGCCGATACAACCGGCAAGGTCATGTGCGGCGAAACGGGGAAAGCACGAAAATGACGCGAGTTGCGAGCCACTGGTTGCGGAAGGTCGGCGTTGTCGCGCTGCTCGCCGGCCTCAGCGCGGGCTGCGCGACGACGCACCACGCGCCCGAGTCGGAGGAGCTGGCCCCGCTGCCGATGCGGCCGCGCACCGCGCTGTTGGGAGCGCCGGTCGCGCGGGAGCCGCTGCAACTCGACGACCTGCTGACGCTGGCGGCGCGGCACCATCCCGACCTGCAGGTCGCCAAGGCCCGCATCGAAGCGTCGCGCGGCAAGCTCGTCCAGGCGGGGCTCTACCCCAACCCGATCATCGGGCCGCGCATCAACCAGCTCGGCGACAAGCTCAACGCCCTCGGCGAAGCGGGCATCACGTTCACGCAGACCATCGTCACCGCGAACAAGCTCGACATCGCCCAGGCGGCGGCGCGCTGCGAGATCGACGCCGCCAGCTGGCAGGCCCTCGCCCGCTGGCACGACGTGATGGCCCGCGCCCGCGTCGCCTTCTTCGACTGGCTCACCGCCCAGCGCGAACTCGACACGCTCCAGGACATCGTCCGCGTCTCCGACGAGGCGTTGCAATCGGCCCGCAAGCTCGCCAAGGCAGGCGCCGGCAACCGGCCTGACGAACTGCGAGCGAAGGTCGAATGGGAGCAGAACCGCCTCCGCCTCGACATCGCCCACAAGCGGCTCGAAACGACGCGGCAGAACCTCCTCACCGCGCTCGGCCGGCCCGACATCACCCTCGACCTGATCCCCGAAAGCAAGGCCCTGCTGGAGAACTTGCCGCCCGTCTTCCAGTGGGACGCCATGCTCGAACGGCTGCGCGACTATTCTTCCGAATTGCAAACGACCCGCGCCACCATCGCCCAGCTCGAAAAGCTGGAGGCGAAGGCGAAGGCCGACGTGACCCCCAACGTCGACGTGACGCTCAGCCCGTTCTACGCGGCCCCGATCAAGGAAGTACACGGCTTGGTGATGCTGACGGCGGCAATCCCGATCTTCAACCGCAACCAGGGGAACATCCAATCCGCCCGCGCCGACATCGCCCGCGCCCACGCCGAGGAGCGGCAGGCCGAGCTGAAGCTGGTCGACCGCCTGGCCGCTGCGTTCCAGCGCTACCAGGCAGGCAAGCTGCAAACCGAGGCGTTCCAGAAGCACATCCTCCCCGACGCCCGCGAGTCGCTGAAGCTGGTGCAGGCCGGCTACCGCCAGGGGGACGCGAAATACGACTACACCGCCGTGCTGCAAGCCCAGCAGGTGCTGTTCCAGGTCCAGCTCGCCCACACCCTGTCGCAGGGCGACCTGTGGCGCTCCGTCGCCGAGATCGCCGGCATCCTCGAACTGCAGGACGCCAACGCGGGCTGCGCGACGCCGCGGTGAGGCGATGTCTACTGTCAGCAGACCACCACACTAACCCTGAGCGAGGGGATCGCAGGATCACTCGCGGAATGAGAATGTCCGTGGCATGGTTTCTTGCGCGAAGCTCATCGCGAGCGGCAGGAGCGGGGTTGGGGTGAAGGAGTGATCGCCGCGCGATGGCGCATGGCCCGGGCGAGCCAAAGGCGAGCCTTGCCCCGTAAGGGGCCGGGTTAAGCCCGCGAAGGGTGCGTGGGTGCGGGCTACGCGCGGCGCAACCCGGCCCCTTAGGAGCCGCGCAGAAATAATTTGCCGGATATTACGATCGCGGTCGGATTTCATAGTTCCATTCGCCGCGGAAAGCATTGCGGATGATTCGACATTCG
>JAYSSW010000492.1:0-3949 GCA_043720335.1 Planctomycetia bacterium | reverse complement strand
TCTCGCTCTGGCGGTCGACCGACTCGGTCTGGATCCACGACACGTCGGCCCGTTCGCCCTCCATCAGCTCGGTGGTCGCCTTCTCGATGACGGAGCGGTGGTACTCGGCGCCGGGGTGCTGCTTGAGGAGGGCGTCGAGCGCCTTGGCGTCGGCGTCCTTCATGGGGTAGCCGAAGGGGCCTTCGGTGTCGCCGTAGGCGGGGAGGTAGTTGGGCATGGGCTTGCTTTCAAAAGGGGAGTTAGCCACAGAGGTCACAGAGGACACAGAGAGAAGACCGGGGGGAGTTAGCCACAGAGGTCACAGAGGACACAGAGAGAAAGGCAGAGAGAGAAAGAGAGAGGTGTGAGCGCCCTGTTCGTATCGCTCATCACGTCGCTGATGCGTTGTGTCTCATCACTCTCTCTTCCTCTGCCTTTCTCTGTGTTCTCTGTGACCTCTGTGGCTAATGGTTTTTCTTCACGACTTGCGGCGGTTGCGGGAGAGCTGGGCGGAGAGGCGGCGGGCGAGCTGGCCGGCGCGGCGGGCGGTCTCGCGCTGCAGGCGGATCTGCTCGCGCATCGCGGCGCTGATGGCTCGCTCCTGTTTGTTCTGCTCCTGGGCGACGCGCTGCTGCTGGCGCAGCGCCCCTTCGCGCTGGGCCAGCTCGCTTTCCTTGCGCTCGGCCGCCTGCTTCGCCTCGCGCTGCAGCGCCTGCTGGCGGCGCAGCTCGGCCCGGCGGGCCTGGGCCTGCCGTTTCTGCTGCGACTCGTTCACCAGGCCGTCGCCGTCGTGGTCGATGGCGCTTTCGGTCCTCGGCTTGTTCTTGTGCTCGTCGCTCATGGGGGCGCCTGGGGAAGAGGGGTGTCGCCCCACGCGACGGGGGGAAGTCCCCGGTCGCTGCGGACCTCGTTGATGGAGCGGATGCCCAGTCTTAGATCCTGCTCCTGCTGTTGGAGGAGGCGAATCTGCCCGGCCGGCGACGGATCTTCGGTATGCAGGAACAGCCGGCCCGATGGGTCGTAGAGCGGAACCAGCTGCTCGTTCAGCTTCTCGTCGCGGCGGCGCAGGCGGGGGCGGATGCAGAGCCGCATGTGGAAGATTTCGGACGCCTCCATGTTGGCGAGGTTCGTTTCGCCGGTGAGGTACGAGATCGGCACGTGGAAGGCGTTTGCGATGTCCTCCTTCGTCGCTTTGGCTTCCGCGAGGGCTGCAAGGTCGCCCATCGAGTGCGACAGGATCTGCAGCTTCATCTGCGATTCGATGACGAGAACGCGGCCCATGCCTCCTTTGCGGAACTTCTGATTCCATGCCTCCTCCACGCGGTCGCGCTCCTCGGGCGGGATCACCTCCTGGGGGAAGAGAACAACGCTGGGGACGCCGGTGTTCTCGTAGACGGCCCGCTTCATCGCCGTGTACTGGCTGATGAGCGCCACTTGCTCGAAGCTCGCTTGCAGCGGGCTGAGGCCCGATGCGTAGGGGTCGCGAGGGTTCGGGAAGCGGAAGTGGATGATCTGGTCGGGCGTGAACTGGCGGACGCTGCCACCGACGCGGTAGTCATAGTAGTCGACGATGTTGTCGCTGCCGGGGTTGCGCACGGGGCGGACGTTCTGCGTGGGCAGGATCCAGATCTGCAAAGGCAGGCCGAACGGCGCGCCGGCTTCGAGGAACCAGAACGCGGAGCCGAACACCTCCAGGTAGATCTCGGTGAGTTCCCACAGGTCGAAGGCGTTGTGGACGGGGTTCACGTTGCGGAGAAGGTTCGTGAGCGGATGGTCGATGACCTCCTCGACCTGGGCCGTCCCTTTGTGGGAGAGGACCAGAGGATGGGAGCGCGAAAGGGCCTTCGTGCGGCACTTCGGCTCGGGCTGGCCGTCGTAGGTGCGGACGTAGAGCTTGGGCGGGTTGTCGGCGCACACGGCGGCGTTGATCGACGCGCAGGTCCAGGCGGTGTTCTTGAGCTCGGCGAGCAGCTCGGCGTGGCTGGGGGCGCGGTGCTTGCGGTAGGCGTCGATGGAGCCGCCCATGCCCGTCGTCGCCGGGTTGCCCATCGGGGGCGCGGCTTTGCCGATCCAGCCGGCCAGCCGATGCAGGGAGTTCGCGATGAGGTGTCGCAAAAGTTGAGGTTGGTCCAGAGGTCGGGGTTCTTGAGAAGGTCGTTCATCGTCTGCTCGCGATGCACGCCGAAGACGGCGCGGTGCGTCTCGGCCAGGTCGAAGGGGGCTTCCTCGATGTCGGTTTCGAGCGGGCCTTCGACCTTGGCGGTCTTGCGCAGCTTGGCGATGAACTTGCTGTCGAGCCGGGAGACGAGATAGCGCAGAGCGCCGAGTGCGTGGTTGTGGTCGTCGATCGGGTTCTCGCCGACGAGAGCGCGCTCCGACGCGCTGGGGTAGCGGTAGAGCTTCGCCTCCGCGACGAGGTCGGGGCAGCGGAGCGGGTTGATGCGGAGCCGGCCCGTACGGATGCGCGCGGTGAGGGCGGCGATGCCCAGGCGGATGTCGTTGAAGCCCTTGCGGATGACGTGGCCGGCCGCGCGGAACTCCTCCATCTCGGTGCGGCCGGCGGGGTCGCAGTACCACATGATGCGAGGCAGGGCTTTCGAGTGCTCGTGGAGCGGCGTCTCACGCAGGTAGCGCTGATCCTGGATGTGGAGAACGTCGTCGGCGTCGAGGACACCCCAGACCGCCGCGAAGGGGTTGCGCCACCCCCAGTCGATGCCGCCGACCTGCTTGCCGATGCAGCAGTAGAAGTCGGTGAAGCACTGCTCCATGCTCGGGTACACCAGTCCTTCGAGGGCGGTGAACAGGCAGTTGTACTCCTGGTCGACCCAGCCCTGGCCCATCGCCAGAAGTTCCTCGCTGATGAACTCCGGCGTGATGCGCGGGCAGTCCTTCCAGGTCGCCTTGACGCGCTTCCACTGGGCTCCGCCCTGGCCTTCCCACTCCTTGAAGAACCATCCCCGCTGGCCGAACGGCGTGGAGAGGGCGACGAGCCGGCCCTTGCTGGCGGCGAGCATGGGACGGACGGCGCGATACAGGTCGTCGGGAACGCGGCTGGCCTCGTCGATGATGATGAGGCTGGGGCTGTAGCAGCGGACCGTCTCCTCCTTGCCCGGCAGGCAGATGATGCGGCTCTTGTTGGCCAGCTCCATCTTCAGCTGCGTCTCGTACTCCGCCTTCACCGGCCGGCCGATGGCGTTGTAGGCTTCGAGGATCTTGTGGAAAACCTCGGAGCTTTGGCGCTGGCCGGGCGAGAGGATGACGATGTCGCTGCCGGGCGTGAAGAGGGCCTTGTGGAGCGCCAGGGCGCTGACGGTGCGCGACTTGCCGGCCTGCCGGCAGCAGTTCAGGAGAACGTACGGCTCGCCGGAGAGCAGCAAGTCGCGCTGCCAAGCGTCGGGCTCCATGCGGAGCGCCTTGAGGATCAGAGAGGGGTCCAGCCCCATCGCCATGAATCGCTGCTGGTTCATGGCCGCGATTGTGCGAGGCCGACCTGCGATGGGGGGAGGGGGAAAACCCACTGGCGTAGCGTAGCACTATGAATGAAGCACAAAGTCCGCGACAAGCTACTGGTGGGAAGACGCGGCTGAGACAAATTTCTCGACTGCTTGTCGAAGCTGCTTCAGCATTTTGTGATTATCGATTGGGCAGATTTGAAGCTCGTCTCCAATCAATACGATTCCATGATTTAACTTTTTGAGCTTGTCTGTCAAGTGGCCGTCAGTGTGGCTGAGCGCGTGTCGGACCTCTCTAGCGATGTTGATTTTTCCATGAAACCAACATGGATCTGCGACGCTTTCTGAAAAAGTGGTACGCAGTGCATTGATGAAGTCAGCAGTCTGCGTCCGCAGCGACGGAACTTTGGCTGCACATCCTAAGAGCCTATCCGAATAACCCCCGGAATGGTATAATGAAGGTGCCTATTTCGTGATTCTGGGAGGACCGGACATGAACACTTCCCTCGGCATCAAGC
>JAYSSW010000491.1:0-3951 GCA_043720335.1 Planctomycetia bacterium | reverse complement strand
ATGCACGATGCAACGCCGTTGGCGTAGAAAACCCTGGCAAGACATCGTTCCCAGGGTGCGCTGCGCGACCCTGGGCTTTGCTATGCAACACCTTCGGTGTAAACCGAAGCAGCTTGTTCACGGCTCAATGGTTGAACAAAAACGCCGGGCTGTTGAGCATGGCCCACGCGAGATCCTGGGCGCCGAGGACGCGGGCGTCGGCGGGGATGGCGTAGTCGTTGACCAGGCGCTGCAGGCGGGCCAGCTCCGGGTCGATGCCGCGGTAGTGGTTCAGTACGGCCGTCCTCTGGTCCGGCGTGCGCTGGTCCTCGGGCGTCTCGAGGATCTTGGTGATCGCTTCGGGGACGGAGCCTTGGAGCAGGACCGGCGTCTTCGTGGTGGTGGCGGAGATACGGAACTTGCCGACGTTGTGGCCGCTGCCGAAGTTCTGGACCAGGGTGACGGTGAAGGTGGTCCCTTCGGGGCCGCCGACCTTGGTCTGAAGCTCGAAGACGGCGACGTGGGACTTGCCCATCTGCGGGGCGATGGCCCAGCCGGTCGCCGGGTTGTTGTCGATGACGTTGGCGATGGGGAAGGTGTCCTGGGCGAAGTCGGCCTGGGGTCGGACGAGCTTGACCGCCTTGGCCTTGTCCTTGCCGCCGAGCTTGGCTTGCGTGACGGTGAACTCGCCGAGGACGAAGTTGCCGTTGGGCGCGCGGCCCGGCCCCTGGGCGGGGAGCTTGGGGTCGGCCAGCACTTCGAGGCGCAGGCCGGTGACGCCGACCAGCTTCGTGTCGAAGGTGACGGTGTAGGTCTCCAGCGCGGGAGCGTCGCCGCTGGCGAGGATCGACAGGTCGGGCTGCTTTTCGAGTTTGGCGCCGGTCGCCTTCAGCGTGGCCGGATCAAGCGGCGTCCAGATCGGCGTGCGGCCGACGCTGTCCTCCCACTGCTTGGCGAGGGCGGGCAGGCTCTTCTCGTGGGCGGCGAGCAGATCCTCGCGGCGCTTGCGCTCGGTCTTGAGCTTGGCGAATTCGTCGTCGTTCCCCTTCAGCGCCTCGACGCCGATGGCGGTTTCCTTGGCGGTGGGGAAGCGGTTCCAGATCGACAGGTACAGCTCCTCGACGACCTTGGCGTCGTCCTTGTGGGCGGCGACGATCTTGGCGATGCGGTTGGCCGGGTCGCGGATGGCGTCGTTCATGACGGGTCCGGTGACGAGGCTGAGGACGGGGCCGAGCTGCATGCCGCTGCTGCGCTCGCACTCGCAAGCGCTCTCGCGGGGGGGCCGGCCGAGCAGTTCGAGGAACCCGCCGGCGACGGCGACGTTGGAGTCGATGGTCTGCGCCGCCCGCGCACCTGCCGGCAGGCCGGGGATGCGCGACAGCGAGCCGGTGGCGCGGTGGATCGAGTCGAACAGCACCTCGGCGGGCAGGCGTCGCACCAGGGCGTGCGAGTAGTTGATGTCGTCGTCCTTGTTCCAGTCGTTGGTGCTGTAGGCGTGCTGGTAGGTGCGCGACTTGCAGATGGTGCGGATCAGCTCCTGCACGTTGAAGCCGCCGCGGACGAACTCCTCGGTGAGCTTGTCGAGCAGCTGCGGGTTGGTGGGCGGGTTGCCGGCGCGGATGTCGTCGATCGGCTCGATGATGCCGGTGCCGAGCAGGTAGCTCCAGACGCGGTTGACGTAGCTCTTGGCGAAGTACGGGTTGTCCTTCGACGTGGTCCACTTGGCGAGCTGCTCGCGGCGCGGGCCTTCCGCTTTGGGCGAGCCGGCGTGCTTGAACGGGAAGGTGGCGACGGCGTTCTGGCCGGTCCGCTCGTTTTTCACCTCGCCCGCCTTGGCGTCCTCAACGATCTCGACGAGCGGCAACGCGCCGCGCACGGCGGTCCCCTCCGTCTTGCGGCCCTTGAACATCGGGTCCTCCCTGCGGCTGACCTGGGCGAAGAACGCCGTCATCTCGTAGTACTGGCTCTGCGTCCAGCGCTCGAACGGGTGGTCGTGGCACTTGTTGCAGTTGAAGCGGACGCCGAGGAACAGGTGCGTCGTGTTCTCCATCGCGGCGTCGGGGTCGCGGAGGATCTTGAAGTAGGCGGCCTCGGGGGCGGCGACGTTCGAGCCGGTGCCGGTCAGCAGCTTGTAGCAGAACTGGTCGTACGGCATGTTCTTGGAGACGCCGTCCTGGATCCACTTGCGGAAGGCGACCGCCCCTTCGTTGCCGAGGAACTTGCGGTTCACCTGGAGCAGGTCGGACCAGCGGTTGGTCCAATGCTCGACGAAGTCGGGTCCGCCGACCAGCTTGTCGATGACCTCCTCGCGCTTCGTCTTCGAGGGGCGCGGATCGCTGAGGTAGGCGCGGACCATCTCGGCGTCGGGGGGCAGGCCGGTCAGGTCGATGTGGACGCGGCGGAGGAAGTCGCTTTCGCTGCACACGTCGCTGGGGAGGACCTTCACGGTCTTGAGCTTGTCGTAGACGAGCTGGTCGATCCAGTTGAAGGTGGGGGTTTCCTTCCAGGCGTAGCCGCTGCGGTCGCCCATGATGATGAGGGTGGCGGCGGCGTAGTTGCCGTCGTAGCGGGCGAGGATGGCCGCCTCGCCGCGTCGCAGGGCGGTGACGAGGCCCTGCTTGTCGACGGTGGCGGCTTCGATGTTGCTGCTTTCGAGGAACGCCTCGGCCGACACGTCGCGTTTGCTGCCGTCGGCGTAGGTGGCCCAGACGGTCATCTGCTGCTTCATGCCGATGAGGGGGATGATGTTGCTGAGGGGGGCGATCTCGATGCGTGCGATGCGCGGGGCGTTCATGTCGAGCTTGACGCCCTGGACGATCCACTGGCGGATCATCTCGTAGTTGGGTTCGCCGGGCTGCATGAGGACGCCGCCGACGTGGGGGACGACGCCGACCGCCTTGAGGAGCATGAGGCTGCGGTCGGGGGCGGCGCGGTTGAAGCGGCGTCCGGCGGCGTCGTCGATGAGGGCGCGGTGGTCGAAGACGGGGTCGTAGCCTCGGAGGGAGAGCTGGAAGCCGTTCTTGCCCTGGGCGCCGCCGTGGCAGGTGCCGGCGTTGCAGCCGAGCCGCGACAGCATGGGCTGCACGTCGCGGACGAAGCTGACCTCGACCTTGTCCTTCTGCCCGCTGACGGCGACCGGGATGCTGCCGGCCTGGCCGTGGACGGTGAACTTGAGTTCGCCCTGGCCGTCGGCGACGGGGCGGACCTGGCCGCGCTCGCTGACCTTCACCGAGGCGGGGGACGTGAACTGCGCCTGCCGCGTGAGATCGACGCGGTCGCCGTTGTCGAGGACGCCGGTGAGCTGGAGCTGGCGGTACTCGAAGGGGGTCTTGAGGTCGATGCGCTCGGGGCGCGACTCGACCTTGACCACCTTGGCGCCGGGCGGCAGCTTCTCCTGCGCGAAAGCGGGGCTGGCGACGAGCAGGCAGAACACAGCCAGGCAGAGGGGGAATCGTGTCATGGGAGAGAGTCCCGTCGTTGGAACAGGGGGTAGGCGAGTGGTTGGTCAGCAGACTTTCATTTTACGCGACGCCGCCCGGAACCGCCAGCGCCGTTTCGGCGGAAGTTTCGCCGCGACTCGCAGCGGAGCTGCGTTCGAGCGGGCCGCCGCCAACGCCTTCGGCGAGTTTGATGGCGACCGAAGCGGCGACGGGCGACGAGCGTGAGTTCGCCGCCACCCTCGAATCGCTGGCGACGGCAGGGGGTAGAGAAAAAGTGAAAGTTCAAGGTTTTGCACTTGACCAGCAGTCAATTGTTGGTTAGTATTGGAGTAGGCATCGACATGCGCTCCTGTCAGAGTGTAGTCAGTCGAGCCAGCATGTTTGAATTTTTTGATTCAATTTGGGGGCGATGTGCAATGCAGAGAGTACCGATCGGAAATGGTAACCGTTCACCGCTGCGCGAGCATGGCGGGGCACGGCAGCCCGGCGCGGCGGGCCTCCACGGCGCTGCGCAGGTATTCCAGCGGGCTGC
>JAYSSW010000490.1:0-8277 GCA_043720335.1 Planctomycetia bacterium | reverse complement strand
CCGCGCCGCCGTTCGCGGCGTGGCGGTCTCGATGGTTTGCGATGCTTTCAGCGCCTTGATCCTCTCGGCCAACTCGGCGACGGACGGGTCGCCCTCTTTGAGTGCGCCGGACAGGCCGAGCTTGAGCTGGTCGCGGAGCGTGGTCAGCTCGTCGCGGTAGGCTTCGTGGGCGAACGCGGAACCGATGCGGGTATGGAAATCCTGCAACTGCGACTCCGCGACCGCCAATTCCGTGCGGGCCTGCTCGCGGAGGTCGGGGTAGGCGTCCATCATTCGCTCGACTGCGTTCAGCACGGCGCGCGGGCCCCGGTGGTCGCGGCTCAGGCGGTCCTGGCGGTGGGATTTGCCGTCGAGGTACAGTTCCGGCCCGAAGTGCGAGAACAACACGATGCCGAAGTCGATGCCGCGAACTTTGCCGAGCGGGATGTGGCGGGTGTCGCTGACGTTTTCGGGCATGGCGTCGAGCCGTTTGCGGAGCGCGTCCAGCACCTCGTCGCGGTCCACCTCGCGGCTGCCGATCACCACGGGAGCGTCGGCGTTGGCCTCGATGGTGGCGCAGTCGGCGGCGAAGTTGTTCATACGCTGCGTGAGGCGAGTCACGGTGCCGGGCAGCTCGCGGATGCTGCGGCGGGCCAGGAACTGCTCGTCACTGTGGTTCTTCTTCAGGATGTTCAGGCGCTGCAGCTCGGCGTCGGCCTCGGCGAGCGTCAGCACGGTGGGGTTGCCCGACGCGATAGCCTTGACCTCGGCGTAGCTTAGCTCCTGTCCGCCGATGTCCTCGGCCTTGCGGGCGGTGTTGTCGTCGGTGACGACCTGGGCGATGAAGCGGGCCTTCGTCTCCAGGGCCTGCCACATGTAGGCGTCGAACGAGCCTTCGGTGACGTAGCGGAAGATCGACACCTCCGGGTTCTCGTTGCCCTGACGCAGAATGCGGCCATCGCGCTGCTCGACTTCTGCCGGCTTCCACGGGGCGTCGAGATGGTGCAGGGCCACCAGCCGTTTTTGGACGTTGGTGCCGGTCCCCATCTTCTGCGTGCTGCCGAGCAGGACGCGGACGCTGCCCTGGCGGACCTTCTCGAAGAGAACCTGCTTCTTGGCGTCGGTGTCGGCATCGCCCACCGAGGCGATTTGCGATGCGGGGATGCCGTGGCCGATGAGCTTGCGGGTTATCTCCTCATAGGCGGAGAAGCCCCACGGCGTCGGATGGACGCCCATGTCGCAGAAGATCATCTGCGTGCCTCGCGTCGGGGCGGCTTCCTTCCAGATGCGGAGGACGTTTCCGACCAGTGCGTTGATCTTGGAGCCGGGGTGGTCCGGCGCGTCGGCTTCGAGCATGCGGGCGTCGAGGGCGAGCTTGCGTCCATCGGTGGTGATGGCCAGGGCGTTGTCTTCACGCGGATCGACCTTTTGGGAGCGGAGCCTCTCGTACCGTTCGACAAGCTCCAACTGGATCGAGGACTGCTCGCGCGACATCGGGCAGGCGATGGTCAGTGGCTTGCCGCCGGCGAGAGCGGGGCGCGGCAGGTTGAGCATCTCCGCCGTCTGCACGTCTGCGAACGAGCGGAACATCTGCTGAAGCTCGGGAAGATTCACGAATTTGGCGAAGCGGCTGCGGGGCCGGAGCGATTTGCCGTCGGGGGAGATTTCCATCGATTCGACAACCTCGCCGAAGGTGGCGGCCCAGGCGTCGAAGTGCTCGATGCCACGGCTCGCCAGCCCCGCCGGGTCGAAGTAGCGCTGCATCGTGTACATCTCGACCATGCTGTTGCTGATCGGAGTGCCGGAGGCGCCGACGAGGCCGTGGCCCTTGTGCTGCTCGTCGAGATAGCGGGCCTTCATGTAAAGGTCAAAGGCGCGCTCCGATCCTCCTGTTTGAATTCCCGCGACACGCTCCATCTTGGTGGGCGTGTCGAGGTTCTTGTACGCCTGGCAGTTGGAGACCAGGACGCCGTTCGCAAAGTAGTTGTGGTTGTCCGCTACTTCGATGTCGTAAACGACCGAATGGCTTCTATCACCGAATCGGTATTCTCCATCACCGTCCGGTTCGAGAAGCGTAGTACGGACCACCCGAGAAGGGACAAGGCTTTGTCCTTCTTCGCATCCCGCTCCCGGCCCTTCGGTGAATTGTGCGAGAACCCGTCCACTTCCACCACAAGCCGCCGGTTTACGTCCGCCAGGTCCGCCTTGTAATGCTTCGGCAATCGCTCCATTAAATGTCGGATTGGCCTCGTGCTGATGGCCAATTCCGGCTGCATTCCGGTATTGCTCATGAGAAGCGCTTGCGGGATTGAGAGCTTGCCATTCCCTCCCCGGACTGATGGCTTGTGGTTTATCGCTTTGAGAGCGAGTGATAACTTCTGTCGCGTTTCGTCCGAAGCACGCCGCCCCTTCATCTTTTCGGCCAGGTCTGGCCTCTTTACACCTTTCAGCGGTGACGGCCTTCCTTTCCATGACTTGGTCGGCGCGTCCCAGACAGGACGCATCACACTCCGCCACTTCGCCTCGGAAATCGGGTCGGAACGCTGAGCCTTCATCTTGCAGCTCACCGAGCAAAACCGTCGAGGGTGCTTCACAAGGTTGACCGGCCTCGGCGTACGAAAGGAGAAATCGGTCTTGCACCACTCGCAAGTCGTTGTGAGGATCATGTCCTTGGTGCGACAAATCTCCGAGCAATACTTCGGCCAGTTGTGGATGGCGGTTCGGTAGTTCGGGCGAAACATCTCTTTGCAGTAGGAGCAGGGTTTCGCCTGCCTCAATCTCCCCCGCTTTCCGACAAGTGAGGATTCCGGTAAAGAGCTTGTGGGATGTGGTGCAGCGGATTGACCCTTTTTCATGGACGACCTCGATCAACAGGTGACGCCGCTTGTTGGCGAACCAGTTGACCACGGGCTTCCACTCCACAGCATGAGTCGAAGGATTGACAGATTTCACGCGCACAGTCAAGTTTTTTGAAACAATGTCACCAATCGCGAGCGGGCCTTGGTCGGTCACAATTTGCGTGTCGTAAGTGAAGCACTCGTCCACGAAAAGCTGGTCCACGCCCAGATCGTCGAAGACAAGTCCAGAATCTTTCTTTTCCTCAGCTAAAAGGTCCTTCAGTTTCTCCTCGCGGTTAGCCTTTTGTTTTTCAAGTGACTTCAGGATGTTTCGGCCTGCACCGGTTTGCTTGTGGCCCGCATTTTCCACGATCAACTGCTCGTATTCCTGAATTTGCTCCCGGAGGAACTTCTCCTGGTATTCCTGGCTCATGCCGATTCGCTCAAAGCTGCTGTGCGTAGCGATGACGGCATCCCAAGCCCCGGATGCGATTTTGGCCGTCAGCGTTTTGCGCTTCTCGCGGGTGAAGTCTTCTTTGCTTGCGATAAGTAGCTTGGCATTCGGGTACAGCTGCATGAACTCGCGGCCGGCTTGTTCTAGCAAATGGTTCGGAATAGTGATTAAACATTTCTTTACCAATCCAGTTTGCCTCATCTTCATTGCCGCGGCAGCGATTTCAAAACTCTTGCCCGAGCCAACCGTATGAGCTAAAAGGGTATTTCCGGCTGTCATGCAACGCCAAATAGCTGCTGTTTGGTGCGGATTTAGCTTGATGTTGGGGTTCATATCCGGAAAAGTCAGATGCGAGCCGTCGAACAGGCGCGGCCGGAGGTTATTGAAAGCGTCGGTGTAAATTCGCACCAGCCGCTCGCATCGTTCCGGCTCCGCGAAAACCCAGGAGCGGAACTTCTCCTTGATGAGCTTCTGCTTCTCCTTGGCGGCGAGGGTTTCGGTTGGGTTCACCACGCGCCGCTTGTCGTCGTCGGGATCGGGATCGTAGACGACGGCGGTCTTCATATTCAGTGCATGCTCGAACAGCGTGATGCCGTTGGCGCGCGGGGTGCCGTAGTCCACCGTCGCGGGGACCGACTGCTGGGCCGAGTAGTTGGGGCTGACGGTCCAGAGGGCGTCCTTCTTGACATGGGCGACCGGGATGAAGCTGGCAGGCACGCCGAACAGCTCGGCTGCGAAGGCTTGAATGTCGCTCTCGGGAATCCACGGCGCGCCCAGGTTGGCGTCGATGTCGCCGGGCAGCACGTCCTCCGGCTGCACCTGGCGGAGCGCCTCGGCATTGCGGGCGAACTCCGGCCCGGCGGCATCGGCTTGGACGAGCTTGGCCCGCACGTTGCCGGACAGGTAGGCGTCGGCGGTCTGCCAAGCCTTCGATTCCGGGTCGAGATAGATGAGGCTGCCCAGCTCGGCGATGATCTGTGTCTCCGGCTTGCCGTACAGCGAAGCGATGAAAGGCAGGTCGATCTGGCCGCGCTGGTTGAGCGAAACGAGCAGGCCCTCCTCGGCGCTGGAGACATGCGTAACGGGCGGCGTCTTGCCCACCACGTCCTTCTTCATGATGGCGGCCTTCTCGGCCTTGCCCGTCGCTTCGTCGTACTCCTCCAGCGACATGACCAGCATGGCGTCGGGGTCCTCCCGGAACTTCACGAGGTTGGGCATGCGGCGGATCTGCGTGCCGTCCTTCGTCTCACTGAACGTGGTCTTGTTGATCGGCCCGTAAGCAGCGGCGAAGCGCTCGTAGGACCAGTTCAAGTCGCGGCGTGCCTGGACGCGGTTCGGCTCCGGCCAGTCCTCGTTCGGCGATTGCAGCACCCGGCGGGCGTGGTCGCGCAGCTCGACGAGATGGGCGAGCCGCTTGCCGGTCAGCGCGCCGCCAGCCAGCAGGAGCGAGCCGCCGTAGGTCACGGGTTCGCCGCGTCCATCGACGATCTGGCAGACGGCGCGGTCGTCGTTGACGAAGAAGCTGCCTTCGGCGAGGTGCTTGAGCGGGGGCGGCGGGATGAATCGCGGAGCGGGTTTTTCGGCGATGGCCACGGGAACGGGCGCTGCTTTCGCGGCTTCGGGAAGCCGCAGGATCGCCCGCCGCAACGGGCCGTTGAGATCGCCGTCGCCGACGATGCTGTAGCCCTCGCCATAGAGCGTGTCCTTGCGACTCCAGTTGCCCAGCACCATCTCGGGGTGGTTGAGGAAGTAGCGGTTGACGGCGACCTCGGCCCCGTCGAGGTCGAGCGTGCCGACGCCGAGCCAGCGCTCATCAACGTGATTCGGTTCCTGGCCTTTCGCCCGCTTGCGCAGGAACACGATGTCGGTGACGACCGCCGTGCCCTCCTTCTTGAAGGCGTCCGAAGGAAGGCGTACGGCGCCGAGGAAGTCGGCCTGGTCGGCGAGAAGTTCGCGGATCGCCGCGTTCTGCTTGTCGAGGGTGAAGTGCGAGGTGACGAGCGCCAGCACGCCGCCGGGCTTGAGTGAATCGGTGGCCTTGGCGAAAAAGTAATCGTGCAGGCTGAACCGCTGGCCCTTCCAGTCGAGCTTGATGTCGGCGAAGGGAACGTTTCCGATAACTGCGTCGACGCTGGGAAGTTTTGAGTCGCGGAAATTCTCGTGGCGAATATCCTGGTTTGGATGCAACGCCTTCGCAATGCGAGCGGAGAGGCTATCCAATTCGACGCCGATGAATCTCATCTCAGGCGGCGCCGCACTCATGAAACGGGCCACTCCACAACCCGGCTCTAAGACGAGCGCGTCCGCTGGCGTGCCAAGCCTTTTCAAGCCCTCATGCATTGCCCCCATCACGACTTCGGACGTGTAGTAGGCGTTGAAGGTCGTCCGCTTGGCGGAGTCGTACTCCTCGACGGTCAACAGCTCGCGCAGCTCCTCGCCGAGCGTGTGCCAGGAGGCGTCCTTGTGCTGGCCGGTGACGGGATCGGGGAAGAGATGCAGGGCGACGGGGCCGAAGCCGCCGAAGCGGGCGAGCGCCTGCTTCTCGTCCGGCGTGGCGGGGCGGTTCTCCAGCTCGATCCGCTTGAGCGTTCGGATGGCGGCGAGGATGTCGCGGGCCTTGGCGACCATTCCGCTGGCAAGCTGCGGAATTGCGGGAGGCGTCGGCGCCGCTTCGGCGACCGCCGGAATTGACGGAGGCTCGGCATCGACATCGGTCTGCGTGAAGTCGAAAAGCGTAAGCCCGCCCTGCTTCGCCTTCAACCGGGCCGCGTGCGACATGGGAGCGGCCTTCGGAACGTGCTCGGCAGCAAGTTGAACGGGCGGTTCCTTGGGAGGCGGCTCATTCGGGGGCGGCTGCTGCGGTTCCGGTGCCGCGCTGAAGTCGAAGGTGGGCTGCTGCTGCCAGGCGGGGCGTTTCTTCAAGTTGACCTCCTTCTCCGTTTCTCGTGTTTCAAAATCTCCGCGACTTGCGCCGGGACGCGATGCCGTCCGTGCTGCCAGTTCCAGAGCGTCTGCGGCGAACGGCAGCGGACGCCGTGAGCCTCCAGAAGCGCGCGCAGCTTCGGACGCCACGCCTCGCCCCAGAGGGAGAACGCCAACTTGTGGAACGTGGCGGGCGTCATGCGCCCCTCGCTTTCAGCATGGCGTCTGCTTGGCGGTAGGCCATGCGAGCAGCATCCCTCTCGTTGGTCAACTCGTCGAATTTGTCGCAGGCAACGATCAACCCCTGCAAAGCCATACCTGCGAACCAGTCGCGGAGCGTCATCCCAGCAGCATCGCTGTCTGGATTCGTGTTGCAGTCCACCGGGTAGGCGGGAGGGTTCGGGTTATCTCTCATACCTGCCTCCCTTCGTTCCTGGCCGGTTTCGTTCCGGCGATGTCCGCGACCATCTGCTCGTACAGTTCCGGCTGGTAGTTCTTGAGCGTCTTCAGCGCGAGCGGAACGGCGTCGCCGTCGAAGAACTGCGGGAACGCCAGGGCCACGATGGACCAGTCGCAGTCCTCCTCGTACCAGTTCGATCCGGCCCACGGCTTGAACGCCTGGAGCGGCTTCGGCATCTCGGCCACCCGCTCCGGGGAGACGTAGTAGCCGCCGTGCGAAGCCGTGTCGTAGCGGACGATGCCGGGGGCGATCTCGCGCGTCGATTGCGGCTGGCCCCACGGCGTTTCAGTCGGGATGCTCGCCTCGATCTTCTCCGGGTAGCGGGCGAACTCGCAGTAGTAACGGTCGCCCTCCTTCGTGTACTTGGTGGTGATGTCGTCGAAGGAATACTCCAGCATGAAGAAGGAGCCGTTTTTCCAGCCGAGCGGCGGGAGCATGCCGAGGAACTCGTTGTAGATTTCCGCGTCGATCTCCCAGCGGTCGCCAATGAGCGAGGGGAACTCGTCCGGGTTGCGCTCGCCCGCACCGATCTGGTCGCGATAGATGTGGTACTCGCGGCTGTCGCGGTAGCCGTTGAGCCGGGCGAAGTGGTTGTCGTTGATCTGTTCGTGGGTCATGCGGCCTCCGTGATGTTCAGCAGGCGGTTGATTTCGGCTACGCGAACGGCGGGGACGCCTCCCTGCGGCCTTTCGATGTCGAACTCCTTGTAGAAAGGCTCCCCTTCCGGCCACGATTCGCGCATTTGCTTGAAGCTCTTGAACTGCTCAAGGAAGCCGGTCGTTTCGTGCTCCGTCCGCCACTTCTCCTTGCGGAGCGTTTCCTCCGACGTGGCTTGCGACTGCACCCTCACCGCCAGGTCGCCGGTCAGGCTGCCCAGCGTTCGACACATGGACGAATGGGGAACCGGCGCCGCCTCGGCCAACTGAAGCTTGACGTTCCAGCCGTCCGCATTGAAGCGAAGACAGGAATCGTAGTTCATCCAGTCACGCGGCATCGCGGAGGCTTGTTGTCGAACTGCCTCGGCAAACACGGAAGCGTAGGCTTCCAGCGCGAGGGCGTTCGACTGTTCGGCAAGAGCGTTTTCGCGTGAAGAGAAAGCAGCAGCAACGGCACGGCGGCATATTTTTTCTCGAATGGTATTGGTGATTCTCGTCATATCATTTATCCTTCTCATTGCAGTGGTTGCACAGGTAGTCGTCGCGGGCTTCGCCGTCCGCGTCGTAGTAGCCTTCGGGGAATTCGTCCGTGTCGAAGATTTCCTCGCAGTTATTGCATCGCGTGAGGCTCATAGCTCCTACCTCGCTTCATTCGCCCAGACGACCACGCCGCGACGGCAACCCCTCGCTGATTTCCGGGCGGCTTCCATCGCTTCCTCCGGCGTGGCGTAGGTGCCGCTCGCGACCCCAGCCCATTCCGAGTTGTTCTCCTCGGACCAGCACCCGACGTAGCGTTTCGGCTTCGCTTGCTGTTCGGCGAACTCCTCGAACGTGAGCAGCTTGGAGTCGGGCTTGTTGAGGTAATCGTGATAGGCGAGGCGGACGCCGAGTTCGTCAACGTCCTGGGATATGGTCGTTGAATGATGACTTGCATTCTGCATAATGAGTCCCTTCAATGCACCGCGGCTT
>JAYSSW010000489.1:0-1769 GCA_043720335.1 Planctomycetia bacterium | reverse complement strand
AGGATGCCTTCCTTGCAGCCGGCCGGCATCGCCTCCATCGGGTAGTTCTCGTTGCCGATGGTGAGGTAGTAGAAGACGCTTTCGCTCTTCTCGTACATCCGGCGGATGCCTTCCTGCACGATGACGGCGATCTCGTAGGCGAACGCGGGGTCGTAGCTGAGCATGTTCGGGATGGTGGCGGCGGCGAGGTGGCTGTGCCCGTCCTGGTGCTGCAGGCCCTCGCCGTTCAGCGTCGTGCGGCCTGCGGTCCCCCCCATGAGGAAGCCCCGGCAGCGCATGTCGGCGGCGGCCCACATCAGGTCGCCCACCCGCTGGAAGCCGAACATCGAATAGTAGGTGTAGAACGGGATCATCGGCAGGCCGAGGTTCGCGTAGGCCGTCCCCGCCGCGATGAACGACGACATCGACCCCGCTTCGCTGATCCCCTCCTCCAGGATCTGGCCGTTCTTGGCCTCCTTGTAGTACGCGATCGAGTCGGAGTCGACCGGCTCGTAGAGCTGGCCGACGCTGGAGTAGATGCCGTACTTCGAGAACATGCCGTCCATGCCGAAGGTGCGCGCCTCGTCGGGGATGATCGGCACGATCCACTTGCCGAGCTGCTTGTCGGAGAGCAGGCCGTCGAGCAGGCGGACGAACGCCATCGTCGTCGACAGCTCGCGCCCGTTCATGCCGTCGATGTATTTCTGGATCGCCTCGTCGGACGGTGCGGCGACGACCGGCACGTCGACGCGGCGCTGCGGGATGCTGCCGCCCAGCGCCTTGCGGCGCTCGTGCATGTACATGATCTCGGGCGTGTCGTCGGCGGGCTTGACGAGCTGGAGTTCGGTGATGTGCTCGTCGGTGAGGGCGAGGTTGAAGCGGGTGCGGAAGCCGATGCGGGAGGCGTCGTCGACCTTCTTGGACTGGTGGGCGATGTTCAGGCCCTCGCCCGACTTGCCCATGCCGTAGCCCTTCACGGTCTTCGCCAGGATGACGGTGGGGCGCCCCTTGTGCTCGACGGCGGCCTTGTAGGCGGCGTAGACCTTGAGCGGGTCGTGTCCGCCGCGCCGCAACAGCTTGAGATCCTCGCCGCTGAGGTGCTCGACGCGCTTGAGCAGCTCGGGGTACTTGCCGAAGAAGTGCTGGCGGATGTGCTCGCCGGTCTCGTCGACGCTGTACTTCTGGTAGTCGCCGTCGACCGCCTCGGTCATGCGCTTGAGGAGCAGTCCGTCGTGGTCCTGGGCGAGAAGGGGATCCCAGTTGCTGCCCCAGACGACCTTGACGACGTTCCAGCCGGCGCCCCGGAAGACGGCTTCGAGTTCCTGGATGATCTTGCCGTTGCCCCGGACGGGACCGTCGAGCCGCTGCAGGTTGCAGTTGACGACGAAGGTGAGGTTGTCGAGATGCTCGCGAGCGGCCATGGCGAGCGAGCCGAGCGATTCCGGCTCGTCGGTTTCGCCGTCGCCAAGGAAGCACCAGACGCGGCGGCTCGACGTGTCGGCCAAGCCGCGATGCTTGAGGTAGCGCAGGAAGCGGGCGTGGTAGATGCCCATGAGGGGGCCGAGGCCCATCGACACGGTGGGGAACTGCCAGAAGTCGGGCATCAGCCAGGGATGCGGGTACGACGACAGGCCGCCGCCCTCGGCGAGCTCGCGGCGGAAGTTGTAGAGCTTCGACGCGGGGAGCCGGCCTTCCATGAAGGCGCGGGCGTAGACGCCGGGGGTGCTGTGCCCCTGGAAGTAGACGAGGTCGCCGCCGCCGGGGGCGTCGGGGCCGCGGAAGAAGTGGTT
>JAYSSW010000488.1:0-3961 GCA_043720335.1 Planctomycetia bacterium | reverse complement strand
CGCGCTCCCGGCCGGCGACGGCGTTGTGAACGCTTCCGCAACCGTGCCGCCCTGGGCCAAGAACGAAGGAACGATCCGCCAGACTTCGTTCAGCCTGGTCCCGCAGCCGTTCGTCGCCCGTGGCGCCAGGCCGCTTTCCGACGAGGATCCGGGCGGGCTGCTGGCGCCGAAGCTCCCCGCGCCGCGGCCCGTGGAGCCTCCGAAGGACATCCTCTTCCCGCTCGCCACGCCGAAAGTGCTGCCGGTGCTGCAGGCGACGCCGAAGGAAGCCGCGCCGATGTTCGTCGTGCCCAAGGTCGAGACGCCGGCCGCACTGGCGCCGAAAATCGCGACGCCCGCCAACCTCCTGGAATCGCGCGAACCGGTGACGCTCGGCGAGCCGCGCGCCACCGCCCAGCCCGCCCAGCCGAAGACCGAGAGCAAGTTGAAGGTGGTCTCCAAGGAGCCGCAGTGGGCGGCGCCCCAGCCCGGTAAGAGGGAGGTGGTCCACCAGATCATCGTCGAGTCGGGCAGCGACTCCGCCTTCTTCGCCCAGGACGGGCACCGCTGGCCCCTGCTGCGCCGCTTGTTCGGCAGCGAAACGCCGGGCAACGCGATGATCGTGCCGGGCAGCGAGCGGATCATCTTCGAGGGGGGCTGCGACGTGTTCCAGCCGGTCCCCTGCTGCCAGCGCGTCTACGCCGGCGCTGAGGCGCTGCTGTGGTGGACGAGGGGCTCGTCACTGCCGCCGCTCGTCACCACCGCACCTTCGACCGACCCGGAGAACACGCGCGGCACGCTCGGTTTCGGCGGCACGCAGCTCCTTTACGGCGACCAGCGCACCAGTTCCGGCCCCGACGTCGGCGGGCGCTTCACGCTCGGCTACACCTTCGACCCGTGCTGCATCTGGTCGATCGAAGGCAGCTTCTTCTTCCTGGGCCGCAACAACGACAATGCGTTCTTCAGCGGCGCCGTCCTCGGCCGGCCTTTCTTCAACGTGAACGTCGGGCAGAACGACCGCGAACTGACCTCGTCCCCTGGCACCACGCCTGGCGACCTGTTCGCCTTGCGCGGCACGACCACGATCGAGAACTCGCGCAACTTCTTCGGGGCCGACCTCAACCTCAAGAAGCTGCTCTGCCAGGGCTGCAACTACCGCGTCACCGGCCTGGCAGGCTTCCGTTACCTCGACCTCAACGAGGGGCTGCACATCACCGAGAACGTGATTTCTGACCGCGACGTCGCTGGCTTCCCAGGCATCTTTTCGCCAGGCAACCAGATCACGGTGTTCGACCACTTCGACACCCACAACCGCTTCTACGGCGGCCAGGTCGGCATCGCGGGCGAAAGGCGCCAGGGCCGCTGGACCTTCGCGGGCAGCGCCAAGATCGGCCTCGGCGTCACCAACCAGCAGATCGACATCAACGGCGGACAGTCGGTCCTCTCCGCCGCCGACGGCACCCGCAGGAACTTCCAGGGAGGCCTGCTCGCCCTGCCCAGCAACATCGGGCACTTCACGCAGAACCGCTTCTCCGTCGTCCCTGAGATCGGCGTGAAGCTGGGCTACAACCTCACCGACAACCTCCGCGTCACCGTCGGCTACGACTTCCTTTACTGGAGCAACGTCGTCCGCCCCGGCGACCAGATCGACACCAGCCTCAACGTCGCGCAGATCCCGAACTTCCTGCCGCAAGGCCAGGTGGCGCCGGCCGGCCCGATCCGCCCGCTGGTCCCGTTCCGCACCACCGACTTCTGGGCGCAGGGCTTCAACGCCGGCCTCGAACTCCGCTACTAGAAAATCGTCCCGAATCCCTTGCGAACAAAGCCCGGCACCGTCCGGGCTTTGTTCGTTTGCGGACAACCTGGCCTCGTGGCTTCGCCAATCCGTTCCTTTCGCCCGGCTTCACAAGCGTCAAACTGGGACGAGCCGGAATCTAGGCGATGTGAAGCGCCGGTCAACGCGACCCCGTCCGCCGACTTGACAGAAATTCCGTTTTTCCTTAATCGGCGCCGCTTCGCCGACCGATACAGTCACTACGCGAGTTCCAAAACGGGGAAGCTGTAGCGATCCTACAGCCCCGTTTCATCGTCTCTTCTGACATTCGATTGCACGTGGTCCGTCCGGCAGGCCGATAGGGATGGTGTCCCCAAGGACTCCCTCCATCGCCAGCCGGTTGATGGTGACAAACGGACATCCGACAACAACGCCAGGCCGAGGAACTCACGCCATGCAGATGCACAACCACACGTCTCGGCCTTCGCTCGAATCCCTCGAATCACGTGTCGTCCCGGCTGCGGTCACCGCCACGCTCTACGGCAACTACCTCTACGTCCAGGGCAGCGGCTCCAACGATTATCTCCAGGTCGTCCAGTCCGGCACGCGCCTGTCCGTCTACAACGCCAAGATCAACGTCAACGGCAAGAACGTCGACTATGTCGAAGCCAAGAGCGTCCTGAAGGTCGCCATGTACGGCTACGGCGGCAACGACACCCTCAACGCCGCCGGGGTCACCAAGGATGTCTACGCCACCGGCGGCGAGGGCAACGACTCCCTTTACGGCGGCAACGGCAACGACTCCCTCTACGGCGACAACGGCGTCGACGTCCTCTACGGACAAGCAGGCAACGACTACCTCAACGGCGGCAACGTGCCTGGAGTCCAGGACAAGCTCGTCGGCGGCGCCGGCTTCGACTGGTACTACCGCCCCGTCAACGTCAGCTACCCCGTCGTCAACGGCCTCAACGTCTCCGACATCGTCCAAGGACACAGCCCCAGCTGCCAGTCGGTCGCCGCGCTCGCCGAAGGCGTCAAGCAGGGCTTCAACTTCGCCAACAACATCCGCTCCCTCGGCAGCTCCAAGTACCTCGTCCAGCTCAAGAACGGCCTCGCCGCCCAGACCGTCACCTTCAACGGCACCACCAACGACAATGACCCCACGCCGAACGCCTCCAGCCCCGCCGAGTTCTGGACCATCCTGCTCCAGCGCGCCCGCCTGCAGGCCTACAACATCGACAGCAGCCAGGAATACACCACCTCGCAATGGGACGTCTTCAACGCCCTTCGCGGCAACAAGCTCTACTCGCTCAGCCAGGCCCTCGCCGACTTCACCGGCGCCGCCACCACCATCAACACGATGAGCTCCTTCACGCCCCAGGCGCTCCAGGCGTCCCTCGCCAAGGGAAACCTGTTCCTCGCCTGCAGCTACGCCCAGAGCGGCTACCGCAGCGCCGACGGCATCGTCGGCAACCACGCCTACGCGGTCATGGCCGTCTACAGCGAAGCCGGCGTCTGGAAGGTCCGCCTCTACAACCCCTGGGGCATGGACGGCGACGGCTCCGCCACCATCGACAAGCTCCAGACCGGCAAGGCCGCCGCCAACGACGGCTACGTCACCCTGACCTGGGCGCAGTTCACCAACACGGCGAACTTCCGCTGCATCGTCCAGGGCGTCGTGACCGCCGCCCAGACCGCCGCCTTCAAAGCAAGCCCCGGTCTTCGCGAGTGATCGCATCGACGAAACGAAGCAAGCCCGCGCAGCGCCGAACGGCCGCGCGGGCTTGCTTCGTTTTCACGACGCAAGCCGGAACTACGAAACCGCTGTCGAGAACTCCGACGTGTTGTTGGTCGCGTCGGTCGCCGTCGCGGTGACGTAGCTGGCGCCGGCGGGCAGGAGCGGGCCGAAGTACGTGAAGCTGGCCGCGCCGAGCGAGTCGATCTTCACCTTCTGAACGCCAAGGAAGAACCGCCCCGACGAACCGCTGGTGGGGTTGGCGAAGAACTCAAGCGTGAAGGTCGCGTTCGGCGTGCCGGTGTAGCTGCCGGTGATCGTGGTGCCGAGCGGCTGCGGCGTGACGGTGGCCAGCACGGGGGCGTTGACGTCGTGGTTGGCCAGCGGCGCCAGGTCGATGCCGAGCAGCAGGTTGTCATAGATCGCGTTCTCGCGGATGGCGTTCTCACTGCCGGAGGCGACAAGGACGCCGT
>JAYSSW010000487.1:0-3964 GCA_043720335.1 Planctomycetia bacterium | reverse complement strand
CTCGCCATTACAGCCTTCGGATTGCAGATTTCCGTGCCCGGACACGATCTGGCGAAAGCCAGAGCCGGCCGTTTTTGATTTTTTCACACGCTCTCAGGCCAAGCCGTGCGAACGCAGCCTCCCGTCTTTGGCGAGAAATGCGGGCTAAGGCGTTCGCTGCTTCAATGCTGCCCGGAGGTGGGAGCCAACGGGATGATTGCCGATCTGCCGGACCATTTTGACATGAGCGAGATCTTCCGACAGCTCCACCTCGGCGAGAACGCCGGTCTCCCAGGCCGTGACTTCCAATTGGAAATGGCTGGGCGAAGCCTCGTCGTTGAGACGAGAAACCTCGATCCGCGCCAGGTTTTCCGGGAGGATGTTGAGGCCAACGTACGCCAGCAGCGAAGTCGCGTCCTCGCCGGCGCCGCCGAAGTCGACGACGATCTTCCTGAACTGGTCCGGGTCCTTCAGGTTGTGGAGCAGTGTCTTCGCGTCGGCCGCCAGGTTGCTCAGCGGCGCCCCGAACAGCGCGTCTTCATTCACGGGCACACGCTCCCCCAGGAAAACCAGGACACGTCCCTTTTCGACCCGCAGCGAAAACGCCTTCTTCACCGGAGGGTGGCGAATGAGGAATTCAACCACCGGCGGGACTTCGGTCTTCCATTTCAACGTGGACTCGTCAAGCTGCGTCGGCAGGTCAAGGTTGAAGCGAGGGTCCTTCTTGGGCAGCGCGGAATCCTTGTCGATGAAGCCCATGAACGATTTCAGAAGACCCTCGGACTCGGCGTCGACCCGTCCCAGCAGGCACTTGAGGCCGGCGGTGTCGATTTCAGCCAGCAGTGCCCGGATCGCCTTGGCTGCGCGT
Organism: Planctomycetia bacterium; assembly: GCA_043720335.1. Taxonomy (GTDB): domain Bacteria; phylum Planctomycetota; class Planctomycetia; order Gemmatales; family Gemmataceae; genus JAYSSW01. The sequence goes on along the minus strand of JAYSSW010000487.1, from coordinate 3,117 downwards.
TGACGATTCATTTCTCGCGGCTCGATTGGGGGAACGTTGGAGGTTTCGGCCTTGGCCTCCTTGGGGGAGACCTGCGGCTTGGTGTCGTTGGATTGCCGCGTGCAGCCGCAGAGGAGCACAAGGCAGAGCGAGATCCAAGGGAGTGTCTTCACGGGGATTCTCCGGGACGGGCGCCCGCGAGGCAGCGGCGGATGCGCCAGCCAAGCAGGGCGAAGAAGGATCCAACGATGGCGAGGCACACGAAGTCGGAATTCCGCTGTCCGGTTCCCACCGACTTGATGAGGTCCTCGGGCTGGACGACCGGGCCCGACACCTGCTCCTGATCGAACGAAGTGGAGGCTCCCTCCATGTCCGCCGACTCGAAGGGCGACTGCCGAAGGTGGCGGTTCGCCCAGGCGATGGTCCAGGCGAGCGAGAAGGCGCAGGCGGGCTCGTAGCCGGCAGCGCGGTCGCGTTCGGACGCGCCGTCCCGGTCGAACGGCAGCACGTCGGCGATCGGGGCGCCCGCTTCGACGACAACGAACCGGGGGCCGTCGGCGCCGAGCCTTCCGGCCTGGACGACCGGCCTCGATCGATGCTGCGGGTCGCCGGCGTAGGTCCGGCCCCTGGTGGGATGCTTCTCGACGCGGTCCGCCCAGGCGAACGCGAACAGCTCCGAGGTCGCGCGAAGGACGAGGCTCGGGGCTTTGGCGTCGTCGCTGCCCGCGATCGGCAGTCCATGCCAGGTCAGCGCAGTCGCCGGGGCGTGCAGCGAGCGGGACACGCGCAGGGAACTCGCGTCCACCAGCACCGTCGAACTTGGCGAACTCGTCCCCCATTGGCGTCCCCGCCCGTAGTGGTCGGCCGCGCGGCGGGCATGGTCGGCGCCCACCGCGAGCAGCAGCCAGTCCTCCCGTTCGACCAGGGACAGCCCCTCGACGTCCCTCCCCAGCTTCGGCATGGCCAACCCCTGGTTGGCGAGATCCTTGGGGAAGGGGGCGCCGGGAGAGGGGCCCGCAGGCAGCTCGCGGTGGTCGTGCAGCAAGTCGAAGAAACGGGTCCAACGTGCTTCGACCGGGACGGAAGCGAGGAACAAACCGGGCGGCGACTTGTCGCCGGCCCGGGAGCGGCGCACCGGCGCGACGCTGCAGCCTGCCGCGTCCGCCACCAGGAGCGGCTTCTCCGAAAGCCAGGCGGGCGCCTCCTTGAGCACGGTCCGGGCGAAAAGCACCCGGCGTTCGTCCTTGTCGGCTTTCAGCGCGACGGTGAACCGGAAGGGATCTCCCGCGGCGACGGCGGGAGACAGACGGAACTCGAGCGGCGCGTCGGTGCTGATCCGCCCGCGCACCACGGCGACGAACTCAAGCCGGTGCTTCGAGCCGTCGTGGAGAACGGCGCTCGCGATGCGTTCAACGGCAAGCCCCGCCGTCAGCGCGGTGTCGGGGCGGAGGCACTCCGCCTGGATTCCGCGGGCTTTGAAGACCTCCGCCGCCAGCGGCCATGAGCCGCCGATCCCTGCGGAGGGGGCCGCCGCCACGCGGATTTCCCGGACGTGCAGACGGGCGACGGCGAGGCTCGCCGCTGAAATCTCGACGCTCTCGACCAGCCAGCGCGGCAGCCGGGAGCGGACGACCGAGAGGGGTTCGAGGCCCTGCAGCAGGGTGTCGGGCAGCAGTTCCCGCTGGTGCTCGACGACGAGCCGGTGCAGCTGGCGGCGCTGCTCCGGGGTTCCCGCCAGCCAGGCCTCCGCGCCCGCCCGACGGCAGTGTTCGAGCAGGCGGTCGACCGCGGGGCCGAGGTCGACCGACGCGCGTTCCGCCCCGGCCATATCGCTCGCCGCGCTCGCCAAGCCCGCGGGGCTTTGGCTCGACAGCGCGGAGCGGCTGTGGAGCAGCAGCGAAACCGGCGTCCGCAGCGGAACGACCAGCCAGGCCGCGGCGAGGAAGGCGGCGAACGCCGCCGCGAAGGGGACGGCGCCTCCGAGCCAGCGGGCGGCGCGCGCCGGCAGGCCCGGCGCGTGCAGTTGTCGCCGTTCCGAGGGGGACATGGCGCCGGCGAAGAAGCGCGGGACCAGGGCGAGCAGGGTGGCCAGTGCCAGCACGGCCAGGCTCGCGGCGATCAGCTGCTGCCAGAGCGCCTCGGGGAACAACGGCGCCAAGTGGTCGCGGTGGTAGCAAGCGAGGGCGGCCAGGACGGCGAGAGCCGCTAGGCCGGCCAGCAAGGGGACCGGGGCGAACGGCGGGAGCCGCTTCCGCAGGGTTTCCATCATGGGATGACCGCCTCCGGGAGCCGGCCCGAGCGCAGCGCCTCCAGCACGTCCTGGTCGGTCCAGGCCGAGGAGAGGACGACGAGGCCGCCAAGGGTTTGGTCGTCGAACGCGGCGGACCATCGCGCCGCGAGCTGCTGGTGGACGAGGCGCAGGTCCTCCTCCAGCCAGCCGGACCGGTCGCACCACACCTGGAAGCCCTTCACCCAGCCGACGTCAAGCTGGGCGAACTCGGCGGGGCTGAAGAGGCAGGCTGCGCCGACCGGCCCCGTCTCCTCCTGGCGGCGCGCCGCCCAGGCCAGCGTCGTCTCCAGGCTCTCGGACAGGAAATCCGACACGTACAGCGTGCTCCCTTCCTCCTCGAGCGGCGGCGGCGCGAGGGCGCCGTGGCGGGCCGGCAACCGGGCCCCCGCGAGAACCCAGGCGCACGCTTCGGCGGGCGTGGGATTGACCAGGGGATCGGGCGGCTTCGCAAGCCCGACGGCCTGGAGGCGGACTTCCGCCTGCCGCCTCAGCGCCAGCTCGACCAGCATCCCCGCCAGCCGGCCCGCCAGCGCGACCTTGGGCGCGAGGCCGTCGCGGCTCGCCGGGAGGCGCATCGAGTCCCCCAGGTGGACGCACAGGAACAATCTTCGCCCGCGCTCGTCCAAGCGCTGGGCGACGCGGGGGATCTTCGGGTCGCGGCCAGGCAGGACGAGGTCGAGCAGATCCTCCATGACGGTGAACTGCAGCCGGTCGCCCGGTTCGAAGGGGCGGTAGCCCGCGAACGCGCCGGCGCGTTGCGTGCCGGTGGGCTTGCCGACCGCGCCGCCGGCGGGCAGGGATCCCTCGAGGAAAAGGTCGGTGCTGCGCTTCTCATCGCGGACGAGCTG
>JAYSSW010000486.1:0-8297 GCA_043720335.1 Planctomycetia bacterium | reverse complement strand
GGGACGCGCTGGCCCGGCTCGAGGGTGCGGACGATGGCCATCGGCTCGTCGCTGCCGCCCACGACCGGGGCTTCGCCGTTCCTGGCCCGTTCGAGCGTCGCTTGCAGGTGGACGGTCGCTTTGCGGTACGGCGTGTTGGACGGCAGTTCGAGATGTTCCTTCACCTTGCCGAGCAGACTGACCAACTTGGCGTTGTGCTGGGCAGGTGCCTTGAGCAAGGGCTGGGCGTCGGCGCGGAACTTGTCGAACTTCGTCACCTCGGCCTTGCGGTCCTCGAAGAAGCGGCCGGGATACTTCAGTCGGCTTTCGAGTTCGTAGCGGATCGTGGCTCGCTGCGTGGGAACCTGCCGAGCCGGGTCGCGGCGTTCGACGATACGTTCGACCTTCTGGGCGACGTTGACCTGCGGCAATAGCCAAATCGTGTCTTTGCGGCGCCAGGCGGTGCGGTCGCCGCGCGGCCGGTCCCAGTCGTCGGACTGCTGCTGGCCGACGACCTTGACGCAGGTGTAGCCGCCGCAGCTCTCGGTGCCGACGACCTGCCACGAGCGCGGCGTGCGGCCTTCCTCGCTGATCTCCCAGGCGGCGTCCTTGCCGACGCGGCCCGGCGGGACTTCGACGACGAAGCCATGCTCCAGCGTGGGAGGCCCCATGATCGCGATAGCCCAGTTCTTTTTGTCGGCGCCGACGAAGCGGCCGTTGGCGTCGAGCCTGCCTCGCTCCAGGCGGATCGAGGTCGGGCCGTTGGGATTCTTCTCGCCGACCTGGCAATTGTCGATCAAGCTGAGCGCCGTCATCACGGCGACGTCGGACGACTTCGCGTTGCTGTCCATGACGAGCATCGTCGATTCCAGGCGGTACTGCCGCTGGAACTGGACGTGCGGGATGAGCGTCTCTTCCTGGTAGAGACCGGAATAGACCAGCTCCATGCCAGGGGACAACTGCGGCGCGAGCTGCCAGTCAGCCCGGGGGCCGGCTTGTCCGATGGTCAATGCGCATGTCAGAAGGCAAAGCGAAGTAACCATGGCATCCTTGTCGTGGTTGTCCTGAACGTCCTTGTTTCGGACCGGCAAGGCGATCGTCGGAGAGGGCGGTCCCGCCCAGTCAAAGCGGGCGAATTATAACAACCTTCCTGGTTCCCACAAGCGAGATTTGCGGCGGCCGACCCCGAAGCCCGCCCGGCTTGCGCCGCTTCGTCATTGTGAACCCGATCCCGTGTTGAGAATCATCGTCGTGAGGAAAGCCCAGGGACAGCCGTCCCTGGGTCTGTGCCTTCATCACCGGCTCGCCGCGACACGCAACGGCAGTTCCCGCCGCGCCACCCGGTGCTCCGGCATCGTCTCGTCCACGATCTGCACCGTCAGCCGGTAGGTCCCCTCCGCCAGCTCCTGCGGCACGCAGAAGCTGTACGGGATGAAGTAGTCGCTCGGCCGGCTCAGGCTGCGGTGCAGCAACTTGCTGTCGTCGTGCGTGTACGACCAGACTTTTTCGTTCTTCGCGTCGCGGATCTCGATCGAACTCGACAACTTCGTTTCATAGCGGCCATCCTTCAGCTCGCAGGCGAAGTTCTTCAGCTCGACATAGAGCTGCACCATCTCGCCGGGCCGATCCTTCAGCGCCGTCAGGAACGGATGCCCGTCCGGCAGCGGCGCGAACACGCCGAAACTCTTGACCGACTCGCAGTAGCACATCTTGTCGATGACCAGTTCGGAGCGAGGCCGCAACGTCACCATCAGGTTGTGCAATTGGTCGTTGAGAACCGCGACCTCGGTCGGCGTCAGATCGTCGAGCTTCTTCTTGGCGAAGACCGTGAGGGTCGGCAGGATGCGCAGGAAGAACTCCTGCGTCTCCGGGTCGAAACCCTGCAAGTGCTGCAGCGCCTCCTGGTGCTGGTCTTCGAGCATGCACTGAAGGGCCAGCACGAGCTGCTTGCCCTCCTTGCTCTTCACGTTGGGCGCCGGCAGGACCGGCGGCGGATCCTTCGGCAGCGGATCGATGAGCAGCGGCTTCGGGCCGGCGTCGACCGGCGTCCCCTTCTTGATCTCGATCAACACGGGCGGCTTCGACTCCGGGTTCTCGACTTGCAGCGGAACCAGATCCTTCGGGTCGATCTTGCCCGCCTCGATCTTCTTCGGCTGCACCTTGTACTGGTGCTTGAACTCGCTGTCCGGCATCGACGGAGCGCGGTTCACCAGCGTCGATTCGAGGTCGAGCTTCGGCGCCCGCACCGCGTCGTGGACGACCACCGTCTGCGCCTCGCGCGGATAGACGTACTGGGCCAGGTCGCGCGTCTCTGCCGCCGTCGGGCCGGAGAACAACGAGCAGCCCGGCGCCAGCGCCGCCAGCCATAGACCCCACCAGAGCTTGCCGATCCGTTCCGTCATCCTCACCTCGCCGCCCAGCGCATCGGTCGCGAATCCTGCGGCGGAATACCCGATGAGCGGGACGGCGTCAACGGCGGATTGCCCACGCCGAGGCAATGGAGTTGCCCGGTTTCGGCAAGCAGGGTAAGATTCCCGAAGCAAGCGCGTTTCCTGCCTGAGCCCGAAGCGTAAGCGAGGCAGCCCACGCGACAATACGTCGTGACCTGCGCAACGTGTTGGGACTGCCGACGCGCAGCGAGGAAAGGCCAGATCAACCCGGTGCATCGCCCGTTCCCGGAGCCATCGTGCTGAACAGCTTCGAAATCAGCGGTTTCCGCTCCTTCGCGCACCTGCGCGTCGAGAAGCTGGCCCGCGTCAACCTGATCGTCGGCCGGAACAACGTCGGCAAGACCATGTTCCTCGAAGCGCTGCGCCTCTACGCCCTCGGCGGCAGCCCCGCGTCGCTGCGCAACCTGCTGCTGGAACGGGACGAGATATTAACGGACACCTACTCTGCTGAGGACGACGATCCTGAAGTGTGGCTTCGAGTTGGCTCTCTGTTTCACAGAAGCAAAAACACAAATGGGGGTCCACCACGAATCCGCATTGGAACGATTGATGATAGTTCCCGCGCATTGAGCATCCGTGCAATGGTGGCTGCGCGCGTCAGAGGCGAATCAGGCAACGGGGATTTTTATCAAGAGTATAAAGGCCCGCTTCCGTTCCCCGGAGACGGCACCGTCATGGCAGGCTTGCAAATCGCAAAGGGAAAACCGACGCTGACCATTCCGGCTAATAGCCTGAGCAATGGGAAATTCTACCAACATGCGTCCGATACGCCCGCTTGGCCGCCCTATGTGCATGCTCGCGGCGTTTCGGATCGAGACCTATCGCGATGGTGGGATTCTGTCGCACTAAGTGACGCGGAGAGCAGAGTGCTTCAGTCGCTGAAGATCATCGCAGAGATCGAACGGATCAACCTCATCGAGAATCCGACTAGGCGGAAAGAGCGGATTGTGATGGCGAAGATTGCGGGGGAAAGCCAGCCCGTGCCGCTCAAGAGTCTCGGCGACGGTATGATGCGATTGTTTCAGATCGCGCTTGCGATCGAATGCACACGCTCAAATGAGCCAGTTCAACATCCCGTGTTCGACATCCAACACTTGTTCGATAACATCGCAAGATCAGCCGGCATCGCGATGCTCCTCGTCGACGAGATCGAGAGCGGCATCCACTACCGGGCGATGCCGGACTTCTGGCGGTTCATCCTGCGCGTCGCGAAGTTGCACGACGTGCAGGTGTTCGCGACCTCGCATTCCTGGGACTGCATCCAGGCGTTGCAGGAGGCGGCGTCCGACACCGCCGACGCGGACGTGATGCTGATCCGCCTCGAAAAGAAGGAGTACGCGACCAAGGCCGTCCTGTTCGACCAGAGGGAACTCGCCATCGTCACGCGCGACAACATCGAGGTGCGCTAGCGATGGGCAAGCGTGTACTTTTGGTCGAAGGCAACGACGACAGACATGTGATGTGGGCGATTTTTCAGGCGAATCACGTTCCCGATTCCTTCACCGTCGAGGTCGCCGAAAACGTCGAGAAGCTGCTCGAATCGATCCCTGTTCGGCTCAAAACGAGCGATCTCGAAAGCATCGCGTTCCTGCTTGACGCGGACGAATCGATCGACGTGCGCTGGAGCCAGGTGCGTGACCGCCTGCTTGCTTCGGGCTGCACGAACCTGCCGACGACGCCCGATGCGCACGGGACCGTCGCCCAGATCGCGGGCGGGCCGAGGGTCGGCGTCTGGATCATGCCGAACAACCAGGTGCCGGGCATTCTCGAAGATTTCCTGGCGTTCCTCGTGCCGAAGGACGATGTGCTGCTGCCTCGCGTCGATCAGTTCCTGAACGAGATCCCGGAAGCGCACCGCCGGTTCCCGCCGGCGCGCTTGCCGAAGGCGCGGATGCACGCCTGGCTCGCGATCCAGGAGGCACCGGGCAAGCCGCTCGGGCAGGCGATCACGGCGAAGTACCTCGACGCCCGTTGCGAGCATGTCGCGACGTTTATCGCTTGGGTTCAGCGGGCGCTCGTCGATCCTTGAGGAGATTCCGCCTCACCGCTCCAGCGCCGCTTGCAGGCCGTCGCGCAGGTGCAGGCGGGCGCGGTAGAGGAGGCTTTTCGTCGCCTCCGGGGTGAGGTCGAGCAGGTCGGCGATCTCGGCGTAGGAGCGGTCCTGGAAGTGGTGCATCTCGAGCGCGCGCCGCTGCCGGCCCAGCAGCCCGGCCACGGCGCCGCGCACCAGTTTCGCCAGCTCGCCGCGCTCCATGCGCTCCGACGGCACGCAGGCGCCGCGTCCCAGGCAGCGCTGCAGCCCCTCGTCCTGGTCGCCGTCGAGCGAGCCGTAGTGCAGCCAGGCGTGCCGGCGGCGCCGGCGGATCGCGTTGCGCGTCACGTTCTGCGTGATGTGGAACAGCCAGGTCGTGAACTTCGCGCGCGGCTCGTAGCGCGTCCGCGAGCGGTAGATCCGCAGGAACACCTCCTGCGTCAGATCCTCGGCCTCCTGCCGGTCGTGCAGGGCGCGGATGAACCGGCCGAAGATGCGCGGCCGCAGCTGCTCGACTATCTCGGCGAACGCGCCCGGCTCGTCGCGCTGCACGCGCAGCATCAGCGTCGCTTCGGGATCGTCCACGGGGGGACGCGAAGGCCGCGAGGATCGGTGTCGGTTTCGCAACGCGTTCATGGATGACTCGTTGATTCCAAAACCAGCTCTGAGCGCAAGCGAGGGGATCGCAGGGAAGCCGGCTGGAGAAAAATCTCGTTCCGTGGCGATCCGTCCACTCGGGGGCTGGTTCCTCAAATTCTCATTCCGCGTGTCGTCCGGCGATCCCCTCGCTTGCGCTCAGGGTTCGTTGGATGCGCCGCAGCTTACGCACGGCTGGGGGCGGGCAGGTCGATGAAGAACGTGCTTCCCTGGTCGGTGCTGTCGACGCCGATGCGGCCCCCCATTAGGTCGACGTAGCTCTTGACAATGGCGAGGCCCAGGCCGGCGTGGGGCGTGTCGGCGTGGCGCGACGGGTCGGCGCGGTAGAAGCGTTCGAAGAGGTGCTGCTTCGCCTCAGCGGCGATGCCGATGCCGGTGTCGCGCACCTCCAGCCGCAGGTCGCCGTTGTCGCGCGAGCCGATGAACAACTCGACCGTGCCGTTGGGGCGGTTGTACTCGATGGCGTTGTGGAGCAGGTTGATGAGCACCTCGCGGACCTTGTCGGGGTCGGTAGTGAACGCCACGGGATGCTCGATGCGGACGCTCAGTTTCAGGCCGCGCGCCTCGGCGAGGGGGCGAATCATGTCGACGCACTGCTTGGCGACCTCGGCGAGATCGACCTCGCGCGGCTTGAAGTGGACGACGCCGGCGTCGAGCCGGGCCAGTGCGAGCAGCCGTTCCACCAGTTGGTACATGTGCCGACCGCTGCTGCGGCACTCGTCGAGGATCTCCTGATATTCTTCGACCTTGCGGGGGCGCTTCAGCGCCACTTCGATGGTGGTGAGCAGCGCCGACAGCGGCGTGCGCAGCTCGTGCGAGATGTCGGCGGCGGCCTGCTTCTCGCGCTCGAAGGCGTGCCGGAGCTGGTCGAGCATCTGTGTCAGGCGGTTCGCGATCGGCTGCAGCTCCTGGGGCAGCTTGGCCGGATCGACGTTCAGCTTGAAGTCCTTCTCGGAGATCTGGCTGACGGCGTGCGACATCTGCTGGAGCGGGACGAGGCCAAGCAACACGAGCAGGTAGCTGCCCAGGCCGATGCCGACGAGCGTGAAGGCGCTGATGACGAAGAGGCGGCTGCGGAGCCGGCCGAGGTCGGCCTGGATCTCGGAATCGAGCTGCTGGATCTGCGTGTCGCGCTCTTCGCGCAGCTCGTCGATCTTCGCCTCGACGTGGCTGAGATCGCTGGCGTACTGGATGAACACGACCGGAGCGCCGAAGTTGAAGGTGCCGTGGCGTGACGGACCGAACCCGCCGCCGGTGGAGTTCCAGCGGATCGGGGGAGGCCCCCCCTTGGGGCCGCCGGGTCCGCCGCCGGGTCCGCCTGGCCCGCCGCCCGTGAACTTCCCCCACATCCACGGGAGCGACACGGAGCGGACGCCGGGGACGCTCGCTTTCAGCGTGACGCGGCGCAGATGGCGGCCGTCGGCGAGTTCGACGTCGTCGAAGCGTTCCTTGAGCAGCTCGGTGTGGTCGCGCAGCACGGGGTCGAGCGTGAAGGCGTGCTCCGCCAGTCCCGGCGAGGTCTGCTGCGGGCGTCCTTTGTCGCGGTAGGTCTGGAAGTACTCGCGCGGCTGGCTGCTGTTCTCCGGCGGCACCAGGTCGTCGGCGTTGTCGACGAGGATCTCCTGCGGGCGCATGCCGATCAGCTTCCCCGCGAGGTACGGGTTGGTCCCCTGGGCCAGCCACAGCACGATGTTGAGGTGGCTGTTCGGCAGCGCCCCCGCGCCGATCGCTCCGAGCGGGTACAGCGACTCGAAATGCAGGTGGGTCGTGCGGGCGAGGTTCGCCATCGTCTGCGCCTGGCGCAGGATGCGCACATCGAGCTCCGCGCGCACCTGGTTGCTGCGCGAGGCGAACTGCGTGCGGATGGCGGCGTGGATGTCGTCCTGCCGCTCGTGCAGCGCCTGGGCGGTGGTCTGGTAGACGAGGACCGACACCAGCGCCAGCACCAGTGTGAGCAGGCCCATCAGGTACGCCAGCAGCGAACGCCGGATCGATTTCATGGTCACTCCTCGTCGCCGCGAAGCATGTAGCCCTCGCCCCAGCGGGTCAGGATCAGGGCCGGGTCGAAGCCCTTGTCGATCTTGGTGCGCAGGTAGCGGATGTAGACGTCGACGACGTTGGACGTGTTCTCGTCGTACTCGTCGTAGAGATGCTCCCAGATCATCGAGCGGGTCACCACCTTGCCCCGGTGGAAGGCCAGGAACTGCAGCAGCGCGAACTCGCGCGGCGTCAGGTGGATCGCCTGCCCGGCGCGCTTCACCGACCGCGACGAGGTGTCGATCTCCAGGTCGAAGATCGTCAGCACCGGGCTTTTCACCTGGTGGCTGCGCCGCACCAGCGCCCGCAGCCGTGCCAGCAGCTCCTCCAGTTGGAAGGGCTTGGTCATGTAGTCGTCGGCGCCGAGGTCCAGCCCCTTCACCTTGTCGTCGGTCGCGTCCTTGGCGGTCAGGCACAGCACGTGCGTCTGCATGCCCCCCTTGCGCCACTTCGCCAGCAGCGTCAGCCCGTCGATCTTCGGCAGCATCAGGTCAAGCACGATGGCGTCGTAGCTGGCGCTGGTGGCCTTGTGGTCGGCCTCCTCGCCGTCCTCGGCGAGATCGACCGCGAAGCCCTCCTCCTCCAGCCCGCGCTTCAGGGCACGCGACAACGGCTTGTGATCCTCGACCAGCAGCAACCGCACGGCAATCCCTCGTGGAAGGTGACGAAGACGACATCCTTGACCTCCATGCTACCACGCCAAGGATGAGAACTCGATGAAAAGCCGCGAAGGCGCCGGGGCGCGGGAACTGCCGGAACCGGGACGGCCTCCGGCGATTCAGAACTCCAAGGCCAGCGCGATCGCGTCGTCCGCTTCCCGCTCACGCCGATGCCGGCGGACCACCGCCGCGAGCTGCCCTTCGATTTCGGCCAGGATCTCCGCGCAGGTCCGCTCGTCGCCGTCGTCCTCCAGCGCGTCGTCGGCGTGCATGCGAGGCTCCGTTGAAAGCGAAGTGGTTCGGCCAGTGCCCCGCATCGCCGCGTGGCGCCTCTTCGCTTGGCGCACAGGCTCGGACGAGCGCAGCGAGGCCGTCCGAGCGCCGAGCGAACCTTGAACGCCGCTGGCGGCGGGACCACGGGAAGGAACGGTCGGGAAGAAGGCAGCTTCTTGAGAGTCGCCGGACGTCTGAGCCCGAAGCGCG
>JAYSSW010000485.1:0-8303 GCA_043720335.1 Planctomycetia bacterium | reverse complement strand
GGAGGAAAGCCTCCTGAGCAAATCCCGGCTAATTTGATGAATCATAGCAACACCGAGTAATTTGTTGCTCGCTACTGGCGTCCATAGTTTTGAACTGTTGTGGCACGGTCTCCTGGCCGTGCCACTTGGCCCGACCGAAGGTCTCCATGACCCTCGCGGCGACGGGGAGACCTTCGGTCCAGGCAGGTGGCACGGCCAGAAGACCGTGCCACAACACACGCTTCGACCGTGCCACATTGTCGCTTCACGCAGCGTGACACAGGGTGAACGCTGCACCGACGCTGCACCGACGCCTACGCCCCGTGGTAGTCGATCTCCTTCACCTCCAGCGCGTGCTTGTGGATGAAGTCGCGGCGCGGCTCCACCTTCTCGCCCATCAGCGTGCGGAACATGTCCTCGGCCTTCAGCACGTCGTCGAGCTGCACCTGCAGCAGCGTCCGGCGGGCCGGGTCGAGCGTCGTGTCCCACAGCTCCTCGCCGTCCATCTCGCCCAGCCCCTTGAAGCGCGTGATCTTCATGCCGTGCTCGCCCAGCTTGCGCACCTCCGCGACCAGGACTCGCAGATGATCCAGCGCCTTCTGCTTGTTGTTCGCCTCCAGGAAGAAGCGCTGCACCGGCTCGCGGCCAGCGATGCGCGGCGCCACCACCAAATCACTCGGCGCCAGCCCGAAGCCGCGCAGCTTCTCCAGCCCCTGGTTCACCTTCTTCACCTCGTGCAACTCCTGGAACGAGAAGATCTCCCCCTGCGGCAAGGCGTTCGGCGCCGCGCCGTTCGCCGGAGCGCCGTTGCCCACCGCGACGGCGACCGCTTTCGCCTCGTCGTCGGCGACCAGCAGCACGCGGCCGGCGGCGACCTGCTCCGCGCGGAAGGCGTCGACCTCGGCGCGGCTGAAGCGCCACGACACCTGGTTGCCGAGCGTGATCTTGAACATCGGCATTTCGTGGTTCTTCATTTCGCCGATCAGGATGGCGATCGTCTGCCCGCGCTTCTCCAGGATCGTGAGATACTTCTCCACTTCGTCGAGCGCCGAGAGCAGCGCTTGCAGGCGTTCGCCTTCGTAGGTGCGGGCCGGCTCCTTGCTCCCTTCGGGGACGGCGACGACCAGCTTCGCGCCTTCGATGCCGCGCGTCAGCAGCTCGCCGTCCATCTCGTCGAACGACTGCACGTAGCGGATCTGCTTCTTCTGCTCGACCTTGAAGAGCGGCGGGCGGGCGACCCAGATGTGGCCGCGCTCGATGAGCAGGCGCATCTGGCGGTAGAAGAAGGTGAGCAGCAGGGTGCGGATGTGCTGCCCGTCGACGTCGGCGTCGGTGAGGAGGATGACCTTGCCGTAGCGGAGGCTGGAGATGTCCTCGCTGTTGCCGATGTCAACGCCGATGGCTGAGATGAGGGAGCAGAGTTCCTCGTTGTTGAGGACTTTTTCGACGCGGGCCTTCTCGACGTTGAGGACTTTACCGCGAAGAGGCAGGATGGCCTGGTAGTGGCGGTCGCGGCCGTTGTCGGCGGAGCCGCCCGCGGAGCCGCCCTCGACGAGGAAGAGCTCGGATTCGTCGCGGTCGCGGGTGGTGCAGTCCATGAGCTTGCCGGGCAGCCCGCCGCCGCTGAGGATGTTCTTGCGGTCCTTGAGGGCCTTCTTCGCCTTGCTCGCCGCCTCGCGCGCCTCGGCGGCGAGGATCACCTTCTTCATGATCTTGAGGGCTTCCTTGGGGTTCTCCTCCAGGTACTTCGTGAGATACTCGTAAAGCACGCTGGAGACGATCCCCTCCACCTCCGGGTTGTTCAGCTTGATCTTGGTCTGCGACTCGAACTGCGGTTCGGGGACGGCGACGCTTACGATGGCGGTGATGCCTTCGCGGTAGTCCTCGCCGATGGGCTGGAGATTGTTCTTGAACATCCCCTCCTTGGTCCCGTAGCCGCCGAGGGCGCGGGTGACGGCGCCACGGAAGCCCGACAGGTGCGTGCCGCCGCCGGGGTTGTAGGCGTTGTTGGCGTAGCAGCGGACGCGCTCCTCCTCGCCGGTGGTGTACTGGAAGGCGACTTCGACGTTGACGTCGTCGAGGCGCTTCTCGACGTAGAGGACCTTGTGGATCGACTCCTCGGTGCGGTTCAGGTACTCGACGTACTCGGAGACGCCGCCTTGGGCAAGGAAGACTTCCTCCTTGCTGGTCAGCTCGTCGGTGAGCTTGATCGACAGGCCTTTGTTGAGGAAGCTCAGCTCGCGGAGTCGGCTTTCGAGGGTGTCGTAGTCGAAGGTGGTTTCGTGGAAGATCTCGACATCGGGCTTGAAGCTGATTTTCGTGCCGGTGCGGTTGTTGGGGGCGGCGCCGATCTCCTTGACCTCGGTGACGGCGAGGCCGCGCTCGTACTCCTGCATGTACACCTTGCCGGTGCGGCGAACCTCGGCGCGGGTCCACTCGCTGAGCGCGGTGACCGCCTTGGCGCCCATGCCGTGCAAACCGGCGGAAGTTTTGTAGGATCGCTTGTCGAACTTCGCGCCGGCGCCGACGGTGGTGAGGACGACTTCGAGGGTCGACTTCATCATCTTCGGGTGCATCTCGACGGGGATGCCTCGGCCGTCGTCGCTGACGCTGAGGCTGCCGTCGATGTGGATGGTGACGTGGATGTTCTTGCAGTAGCCGCCGAGGGCTTCGTCGACGCTGTTGTAGACGAGTTCATAGGCGAGGTGGTGCAGCCCCTTGGCGCCGGTGTCGCCGATGTACATGCCGGGGCGGGCGCGGATGTGGGCATGGTCGCGGAGAATGTCAACATTGTCGACGCTGTAGTTTTCCGAGTCCTGGGCGGCCTGTGCCGCTTCCGCAACGCCAAGGTTCGATTCGTTCATGGCAACATCCTTCGAGCTGGGAACAGGTTCTTGGATCGAATTCCCCGCGCTCAAGCCCGCTGCCGGCTAAGGCGGCGGGGTGATGCGCGGTTTGACCCCGCCGCCTCAGTCGGCAGCGGGCTTGACAGGGGGGCTATTTCTTGCCGGTCTTGCGCGAGCCGGGCTTGAAGCGCAGGTCCTTGATCTTGTGGCTGGGGAGCCTTTCCTGAAGCGCTTGCAACAATCGTCGCTTGTGGAAATGGGCCAGCTCCTGCATCAGCGCGGCATTGGTGACTTCGACTTCAAACACGCCGCGCCGAACGCCGAGCACGCGGGTCAGCGGGGCATGCTCGTCGCCGACGGCGTCGGCCCAGACGCCTTCGAGCTGCTTCTTGCCCTGCCGCCCGCCCCAGCCGCGCGCGGTGAACAGCCGCGAGAGGATCTCGCGCAGCGGTTCGGGATCGGGGTCGGGTTTGTAGATTTTCATGGAAGGGGCACGTTTAGCCGTTCGCCTACGGCGAATGTGGGACAAACAACAAACGATCACGTTGAATGCACGGCAGAGCGCCACGCCCGCGCTCGCCGTAGGCGAACGGCTAAACGGGCACCCCCCCGTTCACGCGTTCGCCACCAGCGGCACCACGACGTACAGATAATTCGGCTCGTGCCGGAACACGGCGGGCTTGCTGCTGTCCTCCAGGTCGAGCGTCAACGCCACGTCCGGTTCCAGCACCCGCAGCATCTCCACCAGGAACTTCGGGTCGAAGCTGATGTCGATCTTCTTGCCGTCGTACTCAAGCGGCATCTCGACGCGCGACTGGCCCGCCTCGGCGCCCTTCGCACGCATCGTCAGCTTGTGCTTGTCGAACGTGAAAACGACGCGCTTGCTCTCGTCGTCGGTCATGATGGCCGCCTGCTTCACCGCGCTCATGAACGGCCCAACCGTCAAAGGCACGCGCGCCGAGTGCTTCGCGGGGATCACCTGCTTGTAGTTCGGGAAGCGCCCCTCCACCAGTCGGCTGTAGATCATGGCCCGCTCGGTCTTCATCAGCACCTCGTTGGGCCTCAGACTGATCTTGATCGTCTCGTCAGGCTCCGTCAGGTTGCGTTCCAAGAGGGCCATCGCCTTCGCGGGGACCACCGGCATCGTCCCGGCGGTTCCGTGCCCGCCGTGGGCGGTGGCGAGGCCGTGGACGAGCGCCAGACGGCGCCCGTCGGTCGCCACGAGGGTGACTTTGTGGTCGTCCAGCTCCCACAGGATGCCGGTCGTCGCTCCGAAGCGGGCCTGCGCTTCCGCCGCCGCCGCGAAATTGGTCCGCTTGATCATGTCGCGCAGCAAACCTGCCGTGATCTCGTGGTACTTCTCCTCCGCGAAGGCCG
The DNA here is from genome assembly GCA_043720335.1 of Planctomycetia bacterium. GTDB lineage: Bacteria > Planctomycetota > Planctomycetia > Gemmatales > Gemmataceae > JAYSSW01. Next base: position 4,101 of record JAYSSW010000485.1, on the reverse strand, counting down.
GCACGTCCGGGAACGCAGCCGGGTCCTCGCCGGGCATCTCGTAGTGGGTCGTCGCCCCCTCGATGACGCACTTGTCGGGGTCGGCTTCGATGGTCATCTCTTCGTCGTTCGATTCGCGCAGGATCGAAATCAGCTTCGCCGTCGGCAGCAGCGCCTCGCCCGGCTCCTCGACTTTCAAGCCACGCACCTCCAGGCGGATGCCCAGCTCCAGGTCGGTCGCCATCAGGGTGCAGCGGTCCTCGGTCACGACCGCCTTCAGATTCTTCAGCACCGGCTTCACATCGCGGGCGGCAACCGCTCCGCTCGCCAACTGGCAGGCCGACAACAACGCCTCACGCGGACAAATGATCTTCATGCCAAACGCTCCCGGGTTCGGTGGGGCATGCCCACTCGCTTGGTGTTCACGGCTTCCTGGATTCATCAACGATCAACGGCTGGCGTCTCTTCTTCTCTCTTGGTTCCTTCCATTCAGTGTTCGTAGAGAAGCGAACGCCCTTCGTGTTGCCAACCTCTCGAAATCACCCGCAACTACCATCCTGGTCATGGTTTCTGAACCGTGGTCGATTGTGGAAAACCCGTTGATGGCGTGTTGCTGGAGTGTTGCTGCGTGTTCGTAGTCGTGGCTGTGTTGGATTCTGCAAGGCTTCGTCGGGCGGTTGGCAACAGTGTCAACATCGGAAGTGACAGGCGGTCAACAGGTTTTCCACAATCCAAGCCCCAGGATGAGCAACGCGATTCCTGGGGGTTCGACCCCCACCAATCGCTGCGCTCATGGTGGGGCTTGGGAGGTGTCTGCGAATTCATGAAAGCTCCGCGCTCATCTGCCTCACGGCGCCGCTGAGTTCGAAGTCGGTTTGCAGCGCTTCCTCGATCTTCTTGCAGGCGTGCATGACGGTGGTGTGGTCGCGGCCTCCGAAGAACTTGCCGATCTGCTGCAGCGACAACGGCGTGAGCTGCCTGGCGAGGTACATGCTGACCTGGCGGGGCAGCACGACGTGCTTGCTGCGCTGGGCCGACCGCAGCACGCTCGGCTTGACCTGGTAGTGGCCGCTGACGTGGGCGACGATGCGTTCGACGGTGGGCGCCTGGGCTTCGATCTGTCCCTGGAAGTGCTGGCGGATCTGCTCCAGGGTGAGCGGCTTGCGCTGGAGTTTCTGCAAGGTCGCGATCTGGTTGAGCGAGCCTTGCAACTGCCGACCGCCGCCGATCAGGTGCTCGGCCAACCACGCGAGCACGGCCTCGTCGAGATCGAGGTCAAGACGTTCGGCCAAGGTTCGCAGCAGCGTGAGCCGACTGGTGACGGGCAGCGGATCGACGGCGACGACCAGCCCGCCGGCGAGGCGGTTGGTAAGCCTGGCGGGGAAGGCGGTCCCTCGGAACGCCAGATGGCGCGGCCCCACCAGCGCGGTGGCGACCGTTGGCAGTTGGCGGCGCTGGCGGCGGTCGAGCAGGTTCACGAAGGCGTCGCCGGCCCGCAGCGGCAGGTGTTGCAAATCTTCGACGATCAACAGGTCGGCCTTGCGGGCTTCCTTCAGACGAGGCCAGGCGTCGTCGGGTTCTTCGTCGTCGCTGGGAGCGGGCAACTTGGGGCTGCCCGGCGTCGGAAAGGGGTCTTCGTCGATCATGTTGGGCAGCGGGAAGGCGCCGCCGGTGAGGAGGCAGACGTTGCGCAGCGGCAGGGCTTCGGCGAGGCTGTGGACGAGCAGCGATTTGCCCACGCCGCTGGGGCCGTGCAGGAAGAGGAGCGGGAGGAGGGGGATGGCCTGCTGGAAGGCATCGAGCAACTCGCGCGCCGCCGCCAAAGCCGAGCGGTTTTCGGGCAGGGGAACGACGTTCTGGAAGGGTTCGTCGGCCATGAACAATCCGGGGTGATTTCACCACGACGCAAGCTCAATCATTGCAGCAGTTTGCGCGGCGTGATTTGAGCGGCTGCGCAACGCCGATTTCCTACCGTCATTGTACTGGATTCGAGGCCTTTTGAGAAGGCTTTCGCGAGGTTTTAAGTGCTTATTTCACAATGATTTGTGGAAACTGTAACGACGACTCACGATTTCGGTGTTTGAAGGGGGAATTGGAACCACGAAGGAGCACAAAGGAACACGAAGAAATGGCTGGGAGAGAATAGAGGATGTTTAGCCGTTCGCCTACGGCGAGCGCGGACGTGAACCCGTTCGGAGAGGAATTGGAACCACGAAGGAAAGGCAGGGGAGAGACGGCGTTATTCCGGTGCGCCAGCGGGATCACGTCCGCGTTCGCCGTAGGCGAACGGCTAAACATCCCCTCTTTTCTCCCTGCCTATCTTCGTGCCCCTTCGTGTTCTTCGTGGATAAACGAGCTTTACCCGATTTCGCCGGCACGGTATCACCGAGCATGGTCCGGGTTTCCGCACGGAGGCGAAACGCATGGCGCGCATCGTGGCTGGTCTGCTGGTGCTTCTCGGCTGGGCTTCGCTGGCGTCGGCCCAGGGGGTCGACAAGGCGAAGCTGCGCGAGGCGGCCGTGCTGCCGTCGCTGCCTCTCGCGGTGGCGGTCGAGTGGAACGCCGAGGACCGCGATCCCCAGGGACGGCGCGTCGACGCGGAACGCAAGCTCGACACGCTGCAGAAGCAGCTCAAGGGGACCGAGGAAGACGCGACGATTTTGCTGGAGATGAGTCTGGTTTACAAGCAGCGCGAGCAGTGGCAGCAGCGGCGTGAGACGCTCCAGAAGATCGAGCAACTGCTGCGGCCCGTGACGCAGACGAAGAACGCCAAGCAGGCCCATCTGGTGTGCCTGTACGCCGACGTGGCGAGCAAGCTGGGGCTGATCGATTCGGGCGAGTGCCTGCGCTGGGCGCAACATGCGGCCCAGCTGGCGCCGGACGACTGGCGCTGCTGGACCTATCTCGGCGAGGTGCGCAGCCAACTGACCCTGGAGTCGTTCTTCCGCTTCCGCAGCACGCCGCCGGGGGGCCTGCAGAGCATGTTGGCCGACCTGGTGAAGAACCCGCCGCTGCCCAAGGCGATTGTCGCGGCCGAGGAGAATTTGGACGAAGCGAAGGCGTGCTACAACCACGCCCGCAAGCTCGCCCCGCAGGTCGCCGAACGGCAGGAGAAGCGGTTCAGCTTCCGAACTTTTGAAACACTACTGCGCAACACGCTGTGCGAGCTGCGCAAACAGCCTTTGGCGGCGCCACGGCTGATGTACGACCCGGCGCTGCTCGACGAGCTGAAGGCGATGGCCGAGCTGGTCCCCGATCATGTTGGCTGGCAGGCGCAGACCGCGCATGCGCTGGTTTTCGCGGAGCTGAAGAAGCAGGCGCCGAAGGACGGCGTGCCGGCGCCGCTGACCGCCGAGGCGAAGACGCGCGTGCAACCTTACCTGGAGCGCTTGGAGAAGGGCGCTCAATCGAAGGACGCCGACAGCGCCGCCCACTGCCGTTGCGTGCTGATGGCGCTGCACCAGTTGATGGGCGACCCCGACAGCGCGATCCGCTACGCTGCTCAGGTGCTGCAACTGGACACGAAGAACGACAGCGCGTGGGACGGCTGGGAGATGGTGCTGCTGGAGCAGAAGCGCGAGAAGGAAGCGGGCGAGGTGGCCAAGGCGCGGGCCGAGCGCGCCCCGAGCGGCCGCAGCCACTACCTGTGGGCGAGGCACCTGGCCCACCGCGGTGATTGGTTGGCGGCGGAAGAGTCATTGCGTGCGGGGCTGAAGCTCGACCCGGAGAACGTCCACTGCATGCTGGGCTTGGCCGTGGCGCTGATGCGCGCCGTCGACCGCCCCGAAGCGACGACGCAAGCGGGCGACCTGGTCCGCCGGGCGAAGGTGTTCCTGCGGCCGGAGATGCCGACCGCGCTGCACCAGGAATGCGAGCTGCTGAGCGCGGTTCAACAGGCGCTGTCGGGCCAGACCGCGATCGCGCGGCTGGTGCTGCAAGGCCTGCACGCCGCCGACCAGCGCAACGCCCGCGTCGGCGCCGCGCTCGCGGCCGTGGGGCGGTAAATGGCGGCACGTCTCAGTCTTATACGCTACGCGGCCAAGAATGAGGCTGGCTTGAAGGTCTGGAAATGGTGCGTCATCAGGGACTGCAGTTTCTCTCGGTGCTCCGTGGGGATCTTGG
>JAYSSW010000484.1:0-3966 GCA_043720335.1 Planctomycetia bacterium | reverse complement strand
GCGACGATTCGGTCCCATCTCAATCGCCGCATGTCGCCCGCGCTCCGCTGCGCGTCGCGGCGAAACGGCGCGGTGCGCTTTTCAACTGGCAACCCAGGCCCGTTTCCTGCAAAATGAGAACGTCACGACCTCCCGCCGATGGTTCGCCCGCTTCCCGCACGTTCGAGACGTTCGCATGCCGACCCCAGGCCAAGGACTGGATCGCCCGCCGAGCGCACGGCCGCGCGCCCGCATCGACGCGCTGCTGCAGACGATCCTGCCGACGAACCCCTTCTACCGCGAGAAATTCGCGGGCTGCTCGCTCGACCACTTCGAGACCTTGCCCTTCACCACGAAAGCGGAACTCGTCACGGAGCAAGCCGCCCATCCGCCTTACGGCCGGCTGTTGACGTTCCCCGCCGACCGCTACGTTCGGCTGCACCAGACTTCCGGCACCAACGGCGCGCCGCTCCGCTGGCTCGACACCGCCGAGAGCTGGGACTGGATGCTCGACTGCTGGCGGCAGATGTTCGCGCTCGCCGGCGTCACCTCGGCGGATCGGCTGTTCTTCCCGTTCTCGTTCGGGCCGTTCCTCGGCTTCTGGACCGCCTTCGAGGCCGCTTCCCGCCTCGGCTGCCTCTGCCTCGCCGCCGGCGGCATGAGCACCGTCGCCCGGCTGCGGATGATGCTCGACCACGGCGCCACCGGCGTCTTCTGCACGCCCACCTACGCCCTGCATCTCGCCCAGGCCGCCGCCGAGCAAGGCATCCCTATCGCCGACTCGCCCGTCCGCTTCCTCGTCGTCGCCGGCGAACCGGGGGGCAACATCCCCGCCACACGGCAGCGGATCGAAAGCCTCTGGGGCGCCCGCGTCCTCGACCACAGCGGCATGACCGAAATCGGGCCATGCGCCATCGAATGCCAGGCGGTCCGCGGCGGTCTACATCTTCTGGAGAGCGAATACGTCGCCGAGGTCTTCGATCCAGTCACCCACGAGCCGTCGCTCAACGGGGAGCTGGTGCTGACCAACCTCGGCCGGCTCGGCAGCCCGCTGGTCCGCTACCGCACCGGCGACCTCGTCCGCGTCGATCCGCGCCCCTGCCCGTGCGGTTCGCCGTTTCTGCGACTCGACGGTGGCATCCTGGGGCGCACCGATGATATGATCCCGATCCGGGGGAACAACTTCTATCCGAGCGCTCTGGAAAACGTGCTGCGCCGCTTCCCTGGCATCGTCGAGTACCGCGTCGAAGTCGACACGACGTCGCCGCTGGCGGAACTGCGGGTCGAGATCGAGCCGGCCCCCGATGCGGTCACACAGGGCTTGGCCGAGCGCGTGCGAGCGACGATCCGCGACGAGCTGCTGTTCCGCGCCGACGTGGAGCTGGTCGTGGCAGGTGCGCTGCCCCGCTTCGAGATGAAGGCCCGCCGCGTGAGCAGGAAGGGATGAGGGAGATGGAACTAACCCTGAGCGCAAGCGAGGGGATCGCTTGACGACTCGCCGAATGACAATCTTCGCCAACACGGCTCCCTGCGATCCCCTCGCTTGCGCTCAGGGTTAGTTCAAGGCGAAACCACACGAATCACAACCGACGACGATGGTGCATGCACATGCGTGAAAGGATCCCCATGACGCGAAACCTTGCTACTGCGCTCGCTCTCTGGGCGCTCGCGATCGGCTCCTCGGCCACGGCGGCCGACTGGTTCCACTGGCGCGGGCCCTGGCAGACCGGCGTCTCGCCCGACAAGAACCTGCCCAGCAAGCTCGTCCTCGACCCCAAGGATCCCGCCACCAACCTCGTCTGGAAGGCGCCCTACGGCTGCCGCTCCACGCCCCTGGTGATGAACGGCCGCGTCTACCTCATCAACTACGTCGAGGAGGCCGCCCACGGCAAGCCCAAGGCCGAGACCATCCAGGAACGCGTGGTGTGCCTCGACGCCAAGACCGGCAAGCTCGTCTGGGAGCACAAGTTCAACGTCTTCCACGCCGACATCGTCACCGTCCGCCTCGGCTGGACCAACCTCGCCGGCGACCCCGCCACCGGCAACGTCTACGCCCACGGCACCGCCGGCCTCCTCTTCTGCTTCGACAAGGACGGCAAGATCAACTGGTCCCGCTCCCTCAGCGAAGAGTTCGGCCGCATCTCCGGCTACGGCGGCCGCCTCGCCAGCCCCGTCGTCGAAGGCAACCTCGTCGTCATCGGCATGCTCAACTCCAGCTGGGGCGACCAGGGCAAGGGGGGCTGCCGCTTCCTCGCCATGGACAAGTCGAACGGCAAGATCGTCTGGTGGTCCGAACCCGGCGCCGCCCCCAAGGACACCTTCTACTGCGTCCCCGTCCCCGCCACCATCAACGGCCAACGCCTCCTCATCGTCGGCGGCGCCGACGGCGGCGTCTACGCCATCAAGGCCAGCACCGGCGAGAAAGTCTGGGGCCATGTCTTCGGCACCGGCGCCATCAACAGCTCACCCGTCGTCGATGGCAGCCTCGTCTACATCGCCCACGGCGAGGAGAACCCCGACAACGCCGTCCAGGGCCGCGTCATCTGCCTCGACGGCTCCGTCGTCAAGGACGGACAGCCCAAGCTCGTCTGGCAGAAGGACGGCGTCAAGGCCCGCTACGCCTCCCCCATCCTCCACGAAGGCCGACTCTACATCCCCGACGACATCAGCAAGCTCTACTGCCTCGACGCCAAGAACGGCGACTTCCTCTGGAAGAAGCCCTTCAGCTACGGCCGCAACTCGCGCGGCAGCCCCGTCCTCGCCGACGGCAAGATCTACGTCGGCGACGTCAGCTCCAAATTCGTCATCCTCGAACCCGGACCCAAGAGCTGCAAGAAGCTCGACGAGGTCTTCTTCCCCTCCACCGGCGTCGAGGACATCGAACTGAACGGCACCCCCGCCATCGCCGACGGCAAGCTCTTCTTCGCCACCAGCGACGACATCTACTGCGTCGCCGAGAAGAACGGCAAGAGCGAGCCGTGGACCAGCGTCGCCGCGCTGCCCCCGGTCGCCGGCAAGAAGATCGCCCACCTGCAGGTCTTCCCCGCCGACGTGACACTGCATCCGGGCGAGAGTGCGGATTTCGCGCTGAAGTTCTTCGACGAGAACGGCGAGCAGGTGATGGTGAAGCCCGCCAAGATCGACTGGTCGCTGCCCGCGCCCCCCGTGCCGCCCGGCGCCAAGGCCGGCCCCCCGCCGCTGAAGGGGGAGATCGCCGACGGCAAGCTGACCGTCGACGCCAAGATGCCCGCCCAGCAGGGCTACGTCTCGGTGAAGGTCGGCGACCTGGTCGGCCGCGCGCGCGTCCGCGTCGCTCCGACGCTGCCCTACTCCCAGGACTTCGAGAAGATCCCCGACGGCGCGGTCCCCGCCGGCTGGATCAACGCCCAGGGCAAGTTCCTCGTCAAGACCGTGAACGGCGTCAAGCTGCTCGCCAAGGTCAACGACAAGGCCAGCCCCCTTGTCGCCAAGGGGAACGGCTTCATCACCCTGCCGACCGCGACCGGCTACACCATCGAGTGCGACGTGCAGGGCAGCCAGGTCGGCGGCGACCTGCCCGACATGGGCGTCGTGGCCAACCGCTACACGCTGGTCCTGTCGGGCAACATCCAGAAGCTGCGCATCGTCTCGTGGGACGCGCTGCCCCGCGTCGACAAGACCGTGCAGTTCAGCTGGAAGCCAGGCGTCTGGTACCGGCTGAAGCTGACGGTCGAGACGAAGGGCGACAGCGCCGTGGTGAAGGGCAAGGCCTGGCCGCGCGACGAGGCCGAGCCAGCCGCGTGGACCGCCGAGACGACCGACAGCCGTCCGAATCGCGAAGGCAGCGCCGCGCTGTACGGCTACGTCACCGGCATCCCCGACAACGGCGCCGGCACCGACGTCTTCTACGACAACCTGCGCGTCGCCCCCAACAAGAAGTGATCGCTCCCCTTGAGCCCGAAGCGCCAGCGAGGCAGCGCATGCCGGGATGGATGGGCGTTCCAGGTG
>JAYSSW010000483.1:0-8318 GCA_043720335.1 Planctomycetia bacterium | reverse complement strand
CAAGGAAAAGGGGCGGAACAAAGCCGCGCTTCCATTCACCGAATCGCACGGGCAGACATGGTCGTCCCCTTGTGAAGCAGATCAACCCTCTCGGGAGCCAAGCGAGGTGAACCCGGCTTCCGCAACTCCGTCAAAATGGCAGCGTTCGCCTGCGGTTTGGCAGGCTGGGCGAAATTCCGCGCAAACCCGCCTTGCGTTTTTTTCGGGCCTATGCTTCTCTTGAGCAAGGGTTTGCATCGCCAAGCCACGCTCCCTCTCGGCGTGGTACGGATTTTGCATCCATTCAATGGCTGAGTGCGGAGGAGCCGATGCTTCTCCAGGCAATGCCGCCGACCATCCCCCCCAGCGGAACGGGTCTGACGAGGCAATGCGGCATGGACACCGAACCCAAAAAGAACGTCTCGATCTTGAACGTGTCGATCCTGATCGCCGACGACGACGACGGCTGCCGGGAAACGCTGCGCGACATCGTGGAAGCTCAGGGCTACCGCACCGTGCTGGCGTCCACCGGCGAGGAAGCAGTCGAGATCGTCCGCGAGAGCCGCATCCACCTGGCGTTCTTCGACATGCACATGCCCCGCCTGACCGGGCTGGAGGCGATGCAGCTGGTCCACCAGATCGACGCCATCCTGCCGTGCATCCTGGTCACCGCCAACGCGACCCAGGAAGTGATGCGGCAGGCCTTCCAGATGCGGGCTTACAGCGTGATCCCCAAGCCGGTGAGCAAGAACATCTTGCTCTACACGATGGTGAAGGCCCTGATGACCGCGTACGGCCAACTGCTCGACAAGGTCGATGAAAAGCCCGAGCAGCAACAACCCTGACCCCTGTTCCACACCTGTGAGGGATTGACGACATGAAAGTCGTGCCTTTGAATGACAAGATCGTGGTGAAGCGCCTCGAAGCCGAGGACAAGACCGCCGGGGGCATCCTGCTGCCCGACTCGGCCAAGGAGAAGCCCCGCCAGGGCAAGATCCTCAGCCTCGGCGAAGGCAAGCTCCTCGACAGCGGCAGCCGGGCCAAGTTCCAGGTCAAGGAAGGGGACCGCGTCCTCTTCTCCGCCTACGCCGGCAACGAGGTCAACGTCGACGGCGACGAGTACCTCATCATGGCCGAGGACGACGTCCTCGCCATCCTCGACTGATCGTGTTTGCAAGAACCATCGAAACGCCACGCCACCCTCTCCCGGCGTGGCGTTTTCATGCGCGGAGGGGTGAAGCGGGTTGTTCTGAATTTTCCATGCGGTTTCAGCTTGTTGCTGCTCCAATGCTCTGATAGCATTTGTCTGGTAGAGGAAGCTCGCTCAATTTCACGGAATAGAGCTTGGTTCACTCGATTCCTTGGAACCAGAACATATTATCCGTCGAATTGGATGAAATTCAGTTCGGTCCAATTCTTGTTTGGAGACGGAGGTAACATTCGGTATGCGCCGACTCCTATTCATCATGACTCTGGACGGCAAATACACCGTTCAGACTAGTGGCGACTACTCGACCGATGAGATCGCGGTTGTTTTTTCGGGAGGCTGGCAGATCGTCCGACGCAAAACGCTTGTGTTTAGAGACGGTGCTCTGGAAGGAAGTGGGATCAGCTGGATTTGGAAGCGGGCTAATGACTGGTACATAGACTTCGATGCCCTCAAGAACAAGTTTAACTTCTTCAAGGATTTGGATTGGCTGAAGGGGGTATCTCCTGTCACTCCCGAATTCGTCAATTATCCCGATTCGTTCCACGGAGGAACCCGCACAAGCTTGGAGTTCCTGGTTTACCGAGAGGAATTCATGTTTGATCGCAACCGCAAAATTTTCCTCAGTCACAAAGGTGTCGATAAGCCACTGGTTCGTAATTACTTTCGGGTCTTGAAAACGCTCGGCTTTGACCCCTGGTTGGACGAAGACGCAATGGTTGCTGGTACACCGCTTGAGCGGGGTATCCTCGCTGGGTTCGAGCAGTCATGCGCCGCCGTTTTCTTCGTCACGCCCAGCTTTCAGGACGAGAACTTCTTAGCAACCGAGGTCAATTACGCCATAGCTCAAAAGCGTACAAAACAACATCGCTTCTCCATCATTACCATTGTTTTTTCGGACAAGAAACAGAAGGGCAATGTTCCAGCGCTTTTGCAACAGTACGTTTGGAAAGAACCGCAGAGCCAGCTGGAGGCACTAGACGAAATCATTCGTGCATTGCCGTTGGTTCCTGGCGAGCCTTGCTGGAAGGGACATATCAACACAGACGAACCAGGTGCGGACCCTGGCTTGGTGGGCATGTAGGCTTTCACACAGCCATTGCTCAGTGTTGCCCCGCCGATAAGTGAACTGGATCATTCGGCGGTGAAGGCCATGCGCTTGGCAAAACGTCGCTCACGCGGCGCTACAAGTGGGGTTGCATCTCGTCATCGAGAGCGAAGATTAGGCGAAGTCATGAACGATTCTATCGTGGACGAAGTTCGGCATGTTCGCGACGCCCACGCGGCGAAGTTCAACTACGACCTTGACGCGATCTTCCAAGACATCAAGGATCAGGAGAAGAAAAGCGGCCTCGTGTTCGTGTCGTACCCGCCACGGAGGACCGAGCCGAAGCAGACAGCGCAGCCGACCGAGGCCGCCGCAGCGGTTGGGCTGCGGCACGGTATGGCGGACGTAATCCAGGAGATCGACGCCGACCAGCGCTTGCGTGGCTTCCACGGGCGGACGGCGGCGAAACTTCAAGCCGAAGAAGCGGCGCGTCACGACGAACAGGACGCCGCGCGTTCCCGCTGAAGTTCGGTAGAATAGCAGGGGAGGTGTCCAATGATTCAAACCGTTGAAGCGGTCGTCGATGCGAGCGGTCGGGTCCAGTTGCTCGGCGAGGTGCATGTCGCCAGCCCGCGCCGGGCCCTGGTGACGGTGCTGGAAGAACCGGCGGCAGTGCCGGGCGAAACGGCGCTGCTCGCCGAGGCAGCCCTAGCGGTGGACTGGTCCCGTCCCGAGGAGGACGCAGCGTGGTCACACCTGCAGCCGGGGAAGTAGTCCTCGTTCCGTTCCCGTTCTCGGACCTGTCGCAGTCGAAGGTGCGGTCGGCTGCGTTCGCGCGGGTGTTGTCCGTAGTGGTGGCGGTGCTTCAACCGCCCGCGAGTCCTTGACGCCAACTCCGCCGCAACAGTAGACCGGGCTGTCATTCGGGTATGGCCTGCGGTGTGCTGGCCGGTTGTGCCGAGTCTCGGTGATGGTGAAATGCGAGGACATCAGCGCACAGGCTGAACTTTGGTCTTCATCTCATTCCCGGCTTTTCCCATGGCGCGCAAGCAAGTGTCATCAACTCACGTTCTACCCCCCGCATGGAACCAACAGAACACGCACGCAGTGCTTTGGCACGGGACAATTCGCACTGCTGCGGATGACATCCAGGCAAATGGGATCGATTTGACACGGGGGCGACACGGACTTGACTTCGGACGGGGGTTCTACACAACAACCGCTCGCCGCCAGGCTGGAGAGTGGGCATGGACCAAGTACCGGAATCTGCCCCGCGCAAGCCGTGCGGCGACGACGCCAGCACTCGTCAAGTTTCGGGTTCCGCTTGACGCTCTGGCGGCGCTGAACAGCCTGATGTTCGTTCGCGGAGATGCCAGGCACGATGCTTTCTGGGCCTTCGTTTACCATTGCAGGAACAGCACCGCGGCCGCTCCAAGAAGCCATCTCCATCCGGGCCGCGTCGCTCCGGACGACTGGTATGATGTCGTATGTGGTCCGCTGGCGGCAACCTGGCCACCGGACGGGCGGACAACGATCCCGGATTCCGACCAGTTCGGCTTCCACACGGCGGCTAGCGCGGCTATGCTAAACAATACAATCGGTGCAGGCCCGCCGGCTTTTGAAATCATTCCCTTGTGACGTAACCGGGAGCCAACATGACACTTCCTCGATCAAAACTGCCTCAAGGTGTCACTCGGGCCTACTGGGCGAAGGTGTGCCAGCTTCTCAACACATGCCATGGACTAAGCCCTGCGGCGGCGAAAAAAGCCGTTCACACCTACCAGAACACGCTTCATCGCAGTGGAGTCCGCGACACGATTTACCACGCTCCTGTTGATGAGACCGCCAAAGGCATCGTAGAAGGGGGATACGCGACCGACCAAACCTCACAGCGTTCTTCCTCGACTCTTAGCGGGAAGAAGGGGGAGCGGGTTTGAAATTTCGGATCGTCTAGCCTTTGTTCTTTTTTTCACCTGGGCTACGAACCCCCGTGATCTGCACGCCGATGGAACTTCCGGGGCCGGGAGGTGAGCCATGAGCAAGGGCGACGTGTTGTCGGAACTGAGAGCCTGGCGCGACGAGTTCGCGCGGTCGCATGGCTACGACGTCCACGCGATGGCTGCGGCACTTCGCGAATTGGACAGCGCCAGCGAGCGAAAGGTCGTCCGCGGCGAGCCGCGCCCACCTGCGGCGGCGAGAACGCCGAAACCGCTGCTGCAGCCGACCGGGTCCGCCATTGCGGTTCCTCCGAGTGCAAAGCCGCTCGACGTGGCCACGGCTGCGGAGCTTTAGCGTTCGACAGCGGGAGGGCACACGCATGGCAAAAAGCCGCTCACGCCGCTCGGCGCCGCAAGAGGGGTTGCACCTCGCGGTCGAGAACGAGGACTGGGTCGCCCTCCGTGGGACGCCGTCCGAGCTGGAACAGCTTGGCCGGCTGCTCATCGAGTTCGCCCAGTCGGCCGGGCCGGACTACCTCAATCTCGACTCGCCGGGTCCGCTATTCGAGCGCGGCAGCCTGGGCATCACCCTGTACCGCCGGCATCGGGACGAGGCCGCAGACGCCGAAACAGCCGCCTCACCTGACCGGCGGGGCGCGTAGGCTTTTCCAGCATCATCGCCCGCCCGGCGCCGGCTCTGAAGATTCGTAGGGTTCTTGGATCGTCTCGTTCCTGGCCGTGCTGCGTACAATGCCTACGTCCCAAGCGCAGCGTGCGTCAGCCCTGCGCCGGTTCCCATTCCACGGAGCAGCACCATGCAAGCGATCCTGGCGGGCGGATGTTTCTGGGGCATGGAGGAGCTGTTCCGCGCCCTCCCCGGCGTCGTCGGCACCCGCGTCGGCTACACCGGCGGGCATCTCGTGAACCCGAAGTACGACGACACCCACGACGGCCGCAGCGGCCACGCCGAAGCCATCGAAATCACCTTCGACCCCGCCAAGACCAGCTTCCGCGATCTGCTGCACGTCTTCTTCCAGATCCACGATCCCACCACGCTCGACCGCCAGGGCAACGACCGGGGCAGCCAGTACCGCTCCGCCATCTTCCACGTCGACGACGAGCAGAAGCGCGTCGCCCAGGAAGTCATCGACGCCGTCAACGCCAGCGGCCGCTGGCCGGGCAGGGTCGTCACCCAGCTCGCGCCAGCGTCGGTCTTCTATCTCGCCGAGGACCATCACCAGGACTACCTCCAGAAGCACCCGCACGGCTACACCTGCCACTGGACCAGGCCGAACTGGACCGTCGCTTGAACGCGGGGCGGATAGGATTTCACATCTGGGAAGCTTCGACCCTTCGAGAAAGGAACCGATCCATGCGTGCGAACCCGCTCCTCCTCGCGATGGGCGCGCTGGCCCTAGCCGCGCTGCTCGCGAACGCCCAGCCCGCGCAGGACATCTCCAGGAAGCCGCAGAAAGTGCTGATCACCGGCCTGCTCGACGGCGTGGGGCTGGACAAGCTCGTTCCGCCCGGCAACTTCATCACCACCCAGGCCGACTTCGAGACGCTGTGGAAAAGCTGGCTGGGAAAAGATCCGCTTCCCCTGGTCGATTTCAAGAAGGACCTCGTCGTGGTCGCGGTCACCCGTTTCGGCCCGATCAAGGACATCGTCTTGATCGACCGCACAGGGGCCGGCGCGATGACCATCCAGATGGCGCTCGAACGGAAAGCCGAAACGACCGGCTTCTACACGCTGCTGGCCGTCTACCCCCGCGCTGGCATCAAATCGATCAAGGGCAAGCCGATCGACCCGAAGTGACGCGGCGGCTTCGTCCGCTACGCAGCAAAAGAAGCGAAAGCCCACGATCGCGCCAGGTTAAATTCAGGTAATTCGGCGTCGCTGCTTGTTTTCCGCAGCAGGGCTGAGGTAGAATTGAAATGCAGTCCCGCCCGCGTTCCCCCTTTTCCTTCCGCGATCCGTGAAGCCGTGCCGACCTTGCGGGGTTGGCGGCTGCGGTCGCCGCGAACCGACATGGCAGCGTGCCGTTTTTCCTTGGGCGGCCTCTTGCTCAGGGCGAAGAATCCAGGTAAGTTGTGAAGAGGCGCAATCGGCCGGCATAAGGCCCCAGACACGCACCAGCGAGGCAGACCATGACTCCCCTATTCGCGATCTTCGGCCTCGGCCCGATGGAGCTGGCCGTCATCGGCGTCATCGGCATCCTGCTGTTCGGCCGCAAGCTGCCGGAGATGGGCCGCTACCTCGGCCAAACCATCGTCGGCTTCAAGCAGGGCATGAGCGGCCTCGAAGGCAGCATGAGCGACACGCTCGGCGGAAGCCCCGCCCCGCACGCCCAGGCCCCCGTCGAACCTGCCCGCCCGCCGCAGCGCGTGACGGCGACGGCCCCGAAGTTCGACGACTCGCCGATCAACACCGGGATCACGACGAACCCGCCGCAGGTGTAGCCGCCGCGCCGGCCTCCCGTACAATGCCTTGGCCGACGCCGCAAGCCGTCGGCCCGCCGGTCGTTTAGCTCAGCTGGTTAGAGCGCATGGATCACACCCATGATGTCGGGGGTTCAAATCCCTCAACGACCACTGCGGAAAAGCGAGAATTCTCAGGGATTCTTGCTTTTCTTTTGCGCGTCTATAGCCTCACCATGCCTCACCGTATCGCCTTCTGCGTCACGTTCGACCGCAAGTTTCGCCACAAGTAAATTGAGCGCGGCGGCCGACGCGGCGACATCAGGGTCGGTGTACACGTCGAGAGTCATCCGCAGGTCGCGGTGTCGCAGAATTCTTTGGGCGATTTTCGGGGCGACCCCGTCAGCTGCAAGCCACGTTGCCAGCGTCCGCCGCATCCCGTGGAGGTCGACCGTGCGGCCGCGACCGTCGACCTTGTCGACTCCCGCGCGCTTGAGGTCGCCGTTCAGCCGCGCGAGGAACGACCCGGGGACGACGAGTAGCCGCGCGCCGGGTCGCTTGCCGGCGGCGTGGCGCCGCAAGATCGGCACCAGCTCGGCCGCGACTACGACCTCGTCGCCGCGTCGACTCTTGTCGATGCGCTCGTCGAGGCCGATCACCGGCGGCGTCGCGTCGAGGTCGAGCCGGCCGACCGTCAGCGTCCGCAGCTCGTTGACCCTCAACCCGGTCAGCAGCATGACGCGGTAAATCTCCGCGCGCTCGGGCGTCGCCGCGGCGCAGAGGCGCGCGAACTCCGCTCGACCCAAAGCGCGTCGGGGCCGCTTGCGGTCGCTCTTCGCGCTCGGCTTCGGCAGGTCGGCGAGGGGGTTGGTAGGACAGCGCCCTCCCACACGGCACCACTCGACGAACGTCGCCAGGTCGTCGCGGTAGGCGTTGCGGGTGCGGATCGCGGCGAGGACCGGCGGAGCATCGGCGCGTTGCTGGACGACGAGCAGGCGCCGCAACCATCCCTCGACCTTCGGCCGCGACAGGTCGACGAGGAGTTTCGCGCCCAACTCCGCGACCGCGCGGCGGAGGTGTCGCTCCGTCTCGCGGCGGTAGTTGGCGGAGAGTCGCCGCGCTTCCATGTCGGCGAAATAGTCGGCGAGGTGTTCGACGAGAGGCCGCTTCGCGTGCGCGACCGTCGCGGCGTCCTCGCGGGAGAGCAGCCCCGACGCGACCTGCGCCTCGGCGGCTTCCAGCTTCACAAGGACGCGCTGCGCCTCGGACGCGACCCGGCGACCGGTCGACTTGACGACGGTGCGACCGTTTACGCGGTACTCCGCCGCGTAGACCTTCGACTCCAACAGCGCGTACGCGGCGCCGTCGCGGATCGTCACGGGGACGGGTTTCCCGCGAATCCGCGCAAAGGGCGACCCGTCCAGGTCGAAGACTTTGGCGAGGGGAAAGCGGCGCGTGTAAGTCGGCTTGAAAATTCGGCTCATGACGCTATTATACACGGTGAGGCAAGGCGAGGCGTCGAGAAACGAAGAAACCCCGCCGAGGGACCGAAGTCTCCCGGCGGGGTTGCGAGCGGCGGGGCGTCACGCGGCTTCATCCTGGGTGCCGGCGTCAACAGGATTCCAGGCGGTGTAATGACGCTGGACGGTATCATTCGACTCCTGCAACAACGCCTCGGCTCGACGCTGCCATTCTTGCCGGCCGACTTCCGCCGCGTCACGTTCGGCTT
>JAYSSW010000482.1:0-3971 GCA_043720335.1 Planctomycetia bacterium | reverse complement strand
GGACGAGGGGGCTGCCGAGCCTGGCGCCGACGATGAGGCCGGGGAAGCGCGGGCTGATGACGGCCAGGCCGTAGGTGCCCTTGAGATGCGCGAGTGATTTGCGGACCGCGTCGACGAGGTCGTCTTCAAGGTGCGACGCGATGAGGTGGGCGATGACTTCGGTGTCGGTCTGGCTGCGGAAGACGTAGCCGCGCGCTTGCAGTTGGCGCTTGAGCGTGTCGTAGTTTTCGATGACGCCGTTGTGGACGACGGCGACCTCTCCGTCGCCGCCGAGGTGGGGATGGGCGTTGGTGTCGGTGGCGGCGCCGTGGGTGGCCCAGCGGGTGTGGCTGATGCCGGTGCTGCCGAGGGCGGGGTGTTTTCCGAGCATCTTGCGCAGGTCGGCGATGCGTCCGACGCTGCGGCGGACCTGCATGTGCGAGCCGAACAGGGTGGCCAGGCCGGCGCTGTCGTAGCCGCGATATTCGAGACGGGACAGGCCTTCGAGCAGGATCGGCTCGGCAGGGCGCTGCCCGGTGAATCCGACAATTCCGCACATCGGGGGATTTCCTCCATGCACAAGTGGGGGGTGGGGCCCTCAACTATAGGACGGAAAAATCGCCAAAGCCGGAAAAACGCGACGCGGGGAGAGCTGGAACCACGAAGGAACACGAAGGGACACGAAGAGGGAGGGGAAGGGACCGCCAAGCCCCAGGATAAGCGAAGCGATTCCTGGGGGTCGACCCTATCCCATAGGCAACCGATGCTCTTGGCGCAATTCGCTGGCGCCCTCGTCCGCTACGCCGAGGCTGTGGGCAAGCGGCTCGTGGTGTCGCTCACGGATGATTAACGATTGGCTGCTCCCAGCGCCACACCGGGCCGTCGTCGGGATCGACGACATCGCCGACATGCGTGAAGCCGAGCTTCGTCAGCACGCGCGTCGAGGCGCTGGCCATCGGCAGCGTGTGGGCGATGACGCGCCGCACCCGGGCGTCCGCCTGCGCGAATGCGATGGCTGCCTCGGCGGCTTCCGTGGCGTAGCCCTGCCCCTGGCACGCGGGCACGATGCCGTAGGCGACCTCGACCGTCCCGTCCGCGTCGGGCGGCCCCTTGAAGCCGACGGTGCCAACGACCGTGTTGCTCGCCAATTCAACGACGGCGAAGCCCAGCGTCCACGGGTCGGCCGACGGCGCCGCCCGGAGCTGCGCCATCCATGCTGCTGAAAGGTCGCCCGACACGAAGAAGTCGCGCAGCCCCGCCGCCGCCCGCACCCCGGCACACGCTTCGTACGCGACGTCGCTCTCGACCAGCGCGAGCAGGTCGGCAGGCAGGTGCGGGATCAGATGCAGACGCGGGGTGGTGTGGGGCATGAAACATCACTAACCCTGAGCGCAAGCGAGGGGATCGCTCGACGACTCGCTGAATGATAATCTTCGCCAGCCCGGTTCACTGCGATCCCCTCGCTCAGGGTTAGTGATGCCCTGCAAGTTGCGCTTGCACGCGCTGCCGGACTTCGTCCCACGGAATTGGCGTCATCAGCCCCGACTTCACCTCGGCGACCCGGCGGCGCAGCTCGTCCGCCCAGGCCGGATGCAGCGTGCTTGGAGGCGACGGGATCGTCTCCTCAACCAACTCCGCCTGTTCCGCTCATTCTTCACTAAACGGACAATTTATCGTTTACGATCAACCAGGGTGCCGACTACGAGGCCTAACAAATAGAACGGTAGCGATATGGTTGCGAACAAGCTAAAAAAAACAAAATATACACCAATTGAAACCGCATAGCCGATCTTTTCTGCCGCGTATTTACCATGCATGCGATCGATATTATCTATCATCAAGAGCCGGAATATTCCAGCTAAATGAATACTCAGCCCAATAGTCGGGTACAGCACAGCCAGTAGGATAATCAGAAAAAAATAGAATTGCGAGCGAAACAAGGTTGTGTAGAAAAGGAAACCTCCATTCCATTGTTTTCAATTGATTGAAAACCGCACGCAGCGCTTGGCCAAATGGATTGTAAGCTCCAGCATCAGCGAGTTCAACTTCCATTTCTACGACATCTTCGTCAGATGCCGACACAACAAATATCTTGTGACATCGTGAGCAAGACACTCGCTTGCCCGTAATGTCATTGTCGCTACGAAGGCTATATCCGCAGCCTGGACAGTCAAATTTCAAACTTCACCTCTATTAATGCAAACACAGATGCTCTGAACTGCTATATTTCCACGACTCCCATACCAGCAATTTCTATTTCTCGTGTGTTTTTGTCGACCAGTGCTGCTTGTGCGCATACTGCATCGCGGAAACTGCCGGATATACTCCCTTAGCTAATTATTCAAACGTCTGCAAGCGATGTCAAGCAAAAATTCTGCACTTCCTGCTACCCTTGCTACCCCTCCCCCAGCGCCGCCTGCGCGGCGTTGTAGCCGCAGGCGCCGTGCACTCCCGCTCCGGGGTGGGTCGAGGCGGAGCAGAGGTACGCGCCGGCGACGGGGGTGCGGTGGCGGAAGTGCGGGAAGGCGGGGCGCCAGAACAGGAGGTTGGAGAACTGGGCGGTGCCGCCGCCGAGGTCGCCGCCGACGAGGTTCTCGTTCATCGCTTCGAGATCGTTGGGCGCGTAGACCGCTCGTGCGAGGATGGTGGAGCGGAAGCCGGGCGCCAGCGCTTCGATGCGGCGTTCGATGCGGTCGGCGAACGCTTCCTTCGCCGCCGCCCAGCCGCCGTGCAGGGTGGATGGCACGCGCGAGTACGCCCAGAGCGTGTGTCGGCCCGCCGGGGCGCGGGTCGGGTCGAGCAGCGATTGTTGGCCGATCACCAGGTACGGGTTAGTGGGAAGCTGGCCGTCGCGCACCTCGGCGGTGAAGCGGACCAGGTCGTCGATGCTGTCGCCGGTGTGCGCCACGGCGGCGTGCCGCGCGGGTTCGCAGCGCCACGGCAGCGGGGCCGACAGCGCCCAGTCGAGCTTGAACGTCCCCCAGCCGTAGCGGTAGCGCGTCATCGCCTGGCGGACGTAGCCCGACACGGAGTCCTCCGGCAGCATGCGCAGGAACAGGGCCGGCGCCCCGACATCGGCGAGCACCGCCTTGCGGAACGGGATCTCGTCGCCGGCTTCGGTGCGGACGGCAACGGCCCGGCCCTGGCGCACTTCGATGGACTTCACGCGCGTGTTGAGTTGGATCGCTCCGCCCGCTTCCTCGATGCGGCGGATCAGCGCAAGGGAGATGGACTTGGCGCCGCCGACGGGGACCTGGAAGCCCGATGCCAGGGCGAGCAGCCCCAGCACCGCGCCGAGGGCGGCACCGCCGAAGTCGTCGGGGCCGAGATCGACGTGGAGCGCCAGCGACGGGATCACCCGGCGGGCGGCTTCGGTGCGGAACAGGCGACGCGAATAGCCGGCCGTGCTGGAGACGCCCGCGACCGCCAAACGAAACAGGTTGCCAACGCCAAGCCGCAGCGCAGGGGTGATGTCCGGCAGCGGCGCGAGCAGTGCGTCGGCGAGACGCGGCCCCATCGATTGCGCCCAGTTGGACAGCCAGCGGTAGGCGTCGGCGTCGGCGCCGAACGTGGCTGCGCCGAGATCGGGATCGCGCGACAAGGTCGGGCAGGTGCCGTCGGCGGCGGGGTGGGCGCTTTCGTAGCGGGCGCTGCGCCATTGCAGGCCGACCTCGTCGAGCTTTTGTGACAGAATCGCCTGGCTGTAGTGGGCGAAGGGGAAGAACGCCGCCCCCACGTCGTGGACGAAGCCGGGCAGCGTCGACTCGACGGACCAGCAGGCGCCGCCGGGCCGGGGCTGGGCTTCGAGGACGCGGACGCGCCAGCCCGCGCGGGCCAGCGTGGCGGCGGCGACCAGGCCGTTGGGGCCGGAGCCAATCACGATCGCGTCGTCGGTCGTCGGCATGTATTGCTTTCAGTCGGAAGGGTTTTCAGGGGACCGTTTAGCCGCTCGCCTACGACGAGCGCGGAATCGACACCACGCGGCGATTCAA
>JAYSSW010000481.1:0-8329 GCA_043720335.1 Planctomycetia bacterium | reverse complement strand
GAACGGGTTGCGCAGTCCGTAGGCCCAGATGGCGCGGTTGTCGCCGGTGGTGGTGGTGTAGAACGGGTTGTCGGTCGGGATGCTGCCGTTGGCGTTGATGCGGAGGATCTTGCCGAAGCGGCTGGTGAGCTGCTGCGAGGGGGTGCCGCGAGCGTTGTCGCCGACGGCGACGTAGAGTTTGCCGTCCTTGCCGAAGTGGATCGCACCGCCGTTGTGGTTGACCGGCCCGAGCGTGTCGAGGTCGAGGATGGTGGTTTGGCTGCCGGCTTGGGCCACGTCGCCGTTGGCGGTGAAGCGGCTGACGCGGTTGTGGATCGTGCCGGCGGTCGTGGTGTGGTGGACGTAGACGTAGCGGTTGCTGGCGAAGTTCGGGTCGAACGTGACGCCGAGCACGCCGCGCTCGCCTTCGCTGTTGATGTCGGGGAAGGTGACGAACGGCGTGGCGAGAAGCTGGCCGTTCTTGACGACGCGGACGGCGCCGTCCTGCTGCGCGATGAACACGCGGCCATCGGGGGCGATCTCCATCGCGGTCGGCTTGAGCAGCCCGGAGGCGATGGTCGCCTCGCGGAAGCCGGCGGGCAGCGTGGCGGGGACCGTGCGGTCCTCCAGCGATTCGAGGCGGGGTCGGTAGCTTGGGCGGGGCTTGTTGGCCGACGAGCCGAAGAGCTTGCGGAACATGGATGAGGACTCCTGGAGCGAAACGGAATGAAAAGAAAGAACACTCCACTGTAGGGCATCGGCGTGAAGTCCGTCAATCGCAGGGGCCGATTTTGCCGATATTGCCGTGAATGCTGCATGGAGCAGATGCGCCGTTTGGCAGCGAATCGCGCAGGTAGGGAGGGGGAGCTAACCGCAGAGGCGCAGAGACGCAGAGGAAAAGGCAGAGAGGAAGAAAGAGAACGCCAAGCCCCAGGATGAGCGAAGCGATTCCTGGGGGTGACTTGCATCGTGGCTTGACCCCCACCAATCGCGTTGCTCATGGTGGGGCTTGGGACAATTTTCATTCTTTGCGTGTTCTCTGTGCCTCTGTGGTTCGCACCACGAACCTTGCGCGGTATAAAGATGACATCCCAATTCGCCTCGCGGTCGCTGTGTCGAGGTTCGCATGCTGGTCCGCAATTTTGTCTTGTCGCTGGTGCTGCTGACCCTGTCACGTTCCGTCGTGCTGGGCGGTCCAGGCGAGGACTTCTTCGAGCGCAAGATTCGGCCGATCCTGGTCGAGCACTGCTACGCCTGCCATTCGGCCGAGGCGAAGAAGCAGCGTGGCGGGCTGGCGCTCGACACCAAGGAAGCGCTGCTGCGCGGCGGCGAGACGGGGCCGGGGCTGGTGCCGGGCAAACCCGCCGACAGCCTGCTCATCAAGGCGGTCCACTACGGCGATCCCGACTTCCGCATGCCGCCGAAGGGGAAGCTGCCGGCCCAGGCCATCGCCGACCTGGAGAAGTGGATCGCGATGGGCGCCCCCGACCCGCGCGTCGGCGGGGTTGCGAAAGTGGCGAAGGGGATCGATCTCGACGTGGGCCGCAAGTTCTGGGCGTTCCGTCCGCCGGTAGCCGCGCCGATTCCGCAGGTGAAAGACGCCGCCTGGCCGCGCGGCGACATCGACCGCTTCCTGCTGCAAAAGATCGAAGCGAAGGGGCTGAAGCCGAGCCGCGACGCCGACCCGGCGACGCTGCTGCGTCGGCTGCACTTCGCGTTCGTCGGCCTGCCGCCGTCGCCGGGCGAGATCGACGCATTCGCGAACGTTTGGGCGAAGCCAGGCGAACGGCAGAAAAGCATCGAGAAGGTCGTCGATCAGCTCCTAGCGTCGCCGCACTTCGGCGAGCGCTGGGGGCGTCACTGGCTCGACCTCGCACGCTACGCCGAGTCGAGCGGCGGCGGGCGCTCGCTGCTCTTCAAGGACGCCTGGCGCTACCGCGACTACGTCATCCGTTCGTTCAACGCGGATGTGCCTTACTCGCGCTTCATCCAGGAGCAGATCGCCGGCGACTTGCTTGACGCTAAAACAACGGAAGACCGCAATCGCCAGCTCGTCGCCACCGCGTTCCTCCTTCTCGGACCGACCAACTACGAACGGCAGGACAAGCCGATCCTCGAAATGGACGTGATCGACGAGATGCTCGACACGATGGGCAAGTCGATGCTCGGCATGACGATCGGCTGCGCCCGCTGCCACGACCACAAGTTCGACCCGATCCCGACCAAGGACTACTACGCCCTGACCGGCATCTTCAAGAGCACCAAGTTCATCGTCCACGACAACGTGTCGAAGTGGAACGAGCGACCGCTGCCGATGCCCGCTGAGCTGGAAGCCGCCGTCCGCAAGCACGAAGTCGCGGTCGCGGCACTGAAGGAGAAGATCAAAGTCGCGAAGGCGCAGAACCCCGGCGCCATCACGAAGGGCACGGCGATCGCGGCGAAGGAACTGCCGGGCATCGTCATCGACGATGCGCATGCGAAGAAGATCGGCTCGTGGAAGACCTCCACGCACAGCGGCCAATCCATCGGCGACGGCTACCTGTACGACGACCGCGCGATGGCCGGCGTCAAGACGCTCACGTTCCAGCCCGATTTCGCCAGGGCCGGCTCCTACGAGGTGCGTCTCGCGTACGTCCCGCACGCCAACCGTGCCGACAAGGTGGCGGTCCGCGTCTTCCACGCCGACGGCGACGACACGGTCCACGTCAACCAGAAGCAGCCGCCGACCATTGATGGGCGGTTCATTTCGTTGGGTCGTTTCCGCTTCGAGCAGGGGAGCCAATGGTTCGTGATGCTGACGACCGAGGGCGCCAACGGCCACGTCGTCGCCGACGCGGTTCAGTTTCTCTCACCTGACGATGTGGCGGAATCGAAAGCGCCCGAAGCGAAAGGGAAGGGGGCTTCCAAGTTCGACCTCGCCTCACTGGAAGCCGAGTTGAAGGCGCTCGAAGCGAAGGCGCCCGACCGTCCGAAGGCGATGGCGGTGGCAGACGGCGACAAGATCGCCGACCTGCACGTCTGCGTGCGAGGCAACGTCCACAACAAGGGGGAGACCGTTCCGCGCGGCTTCCTGCAAGTGGCGACGCGCGGGGCGATGCCGGTCCTGTCCAGGAAGGAGAGCGGCCGCCGCGAACTCGCCCAGTGGCTCGCCAGCGCCGACAACCCGCTGACCGCCCGTGTGATGGCCAACCGCGTTTGGCACCACCTGTTCGGCGTCGGACTGGTCCGCACCGTCGACAACTTCGGCGTCACCGGCGAGACGCCTTCGCATCCCGAACTGCTCGACCATCTCGCGCTGCGTTTCGTCGAGGAAGGCTGGTCGGTGAAGAAGCTGATCCGCTCGATCGTGCTTTCGCATGCGTTTCAGATGTCGAGTGAGCTGAACGCCGAGAGCATGAAGCTCGACCCGGACAATCGGCTGCTGTGGCGGATGAACCGGCGCCGGCTCGACGCGGAATCGCTGCGCGACACGATCCTCGTCGCCAGCGGCCAACTCGACCGCACGGCCTACGGGCCTACGATGAAGAAGGGAACGACAGTTGAGCGCGACTACCTGTTCAGCGACACGCGCCGCAGCGTCTACACGCCGATCTTCCGCAATCGGCTGCTGGAGCTGTTCGAGGTGTTCGACTTCGCCGACCCGAACCTGGTGCTGGGCAAGCGCAACGTCAGTGTGGTGCCGACGCAGGCGTTGTTCCTGATGAACGACCCGTTCGTGATGGCGCAGGCGAAGAAGGCGGCTGAGGCGTGGCTGAAGGCCGACCGCGACGACGCCGAGCGCATCGCCGCCGCATGCCGCACGGCGCTGGGGCGTCCGCCGACGCCGCGCGAGCGGCAGCTTGCGCAGGCGTACCTCTCGGCCGCATCCACGTCGGGGGAGCGTGCGCTTGCGTGGGAGCGGTTCGCGCAGACGCTGTTCGCGTGCGTCGATTTTCGGTATGTGAATTGAAGCGGAGCCGTTGTTGACTACTAACCCTGAGCGCAAGCGAGGGGATCGCAGAAAAACAGCGCTGGCGAAAATTCACTTTCCGCGTGTCGTCAAGCGATCCCCTCGCTTGCGCTCAGGGTTAGTGCTGGAAGCAATCAAGCAAAGGCTCGCATCGTGCGCGACAAGGTTGACTCAGTGTTGTCGTGGCTGGGGGTCGAGCCTCGGAGCTTCCGGGCGCTGCTGCGCGTCTTCTTCCTCAACGACCTGCGCGGTCAGCACTACACCAAGGCGACCGGCACCAAGTCGCACCACGTCGTCAGCCCGCTCTTCTGGGTCTTCGGCCAGTGCCTCACCCTGAGCGCGGCATCGTCGTTCTTCCTGTTCATGCGCGTCGACGTCTTCTTCTTCGCGTTCGTCGGGCTGGCGCTGTCGAACCTCGTGTTGGCGACGACGATCCTGGTCGAGTTCAACGAGATCGTCCTCGACCCGCGCGACCTCGACGTGATCGGCCACCGCCCTGTGCCGCCGCGCACCTACGCGGCGGCGCGCTACGCGAATCTGCTGTTGTTTGTCGGCATGATGTTCGTCGCGCTCAATCTGTTCCCGCTGCTGCTCGGCGCCGGCCTGCGCGACGCGGGGCCTTGGTACGCGCCGGCGTACTTCGTCGCGTCGCTGTCGAGCAACCTGGTCGTGGTGGCGCTGGTGATCCTGATCCTGTCGGCGCGGGGAGCGGGGCTGGAGCAGGTGAAGACGCTGCTGGCCTGGTCGCAGATGGTGCTGGTGCTGGCTTGCCTGTACGCGGGCCGGTTCATGGTGATCGACCCGAATGCGCGGGTGCTCGTGTGGGCCGCCGACCCGCCGGCGTGGCTGAAGTGGGTTCCGTGGGAATGGCTCGCCCGCTTCGTCGACCGGGCGGCGGTCGAGGGGCCTATGGCGCTGTGGGGCTGGGCTGCGCTGCAGGCGGGGATGGCGGTCGCGGCCTGCGCGTTGTGCCTGCTTCGCATGCAGCAGTTGTACCGCACGATGCAGCCGCTCGCCTTGAAAGCGCGCACCATCGTCACCCCCGTTTCGATGGCTGGAACGCTGGCGCGTCCCTGGAGCGGCTGGCTGCTGCGCGGGCCGGAGGAGCGGGCCGGCTTCTGGCTCTGCCTCGCGCTGGTGCGGCGCGAGGCGGGGCATGTCATGCGCTGCCTGGTGTCGTACTACCTTGTCGTGTCGCTGGCCATCGTCGGGCTTGGGTCGGGGCGGTTCGCCAACCCGCTGCACGAGCGCGACCTGGAGATGACCGCGACGCCGATCCTGATGGCGTACACGCTCGCGCTTTCCATGCCATACCTGCTGGGCCAACTGACGCTGAGCGCGGACAGCGCGGCGAGCTGGATCTTCTTCGCGGCGCCGCTCGCGCGTCCGTCGGGTCTGCAGCGCGGCGTTGCGAAAGCGGCGCTCCTGTTCGTGGCGGGACCGGCCTGCGCCGCGTACGGGCTGCTGCTGGGCTTCGTCTGGGGCGATCCGCTCGCCGCGCTGCTGCACGCGGCGCTGGCGTGGCTGCTGTCGTGGGCGCTGGCGCTGGCTGCGCTGGCGTTCGTGCTGCGCGAGCCGCCGTTCTCGCGGCCGGAGTCGCGCGGCGCATCGCTGGGGACGATGGCGGTCCCGCTGGCGGCGATGTCGGCCGCGACTTTGCCTTTGATGGGGGCGCACGCCGCTTTCGCGTGGTCGCCGATCTTCTGGCTGGTGGCGGCGGCGCTGGCCGTGGCGGTTGTCGCGGCGCTCGACCGGCTGGTCGAACGGAACTGGAACTGGGCGTGGAGGGGCGAGCGATGAACCTGCGGTTCAACAAGCCGTACCTTCGTTCGGCGTCGTTTCAATTGCTGATGTTCGCGGGGACGTTCGTGGGGGCGGTCGTGCTGGCGTCCGTAGCGCTGTTCCTGCGTGCGTCGGTATTCGAGCCGTACTGCCGGGCCAGGTTCCCGGAGCTGAAGGAGACGGTGTACGCGAAGGAATTGGCGGAAGGGAAAGCGGATCCGAAGAAGCTGGGCGAGCTGCCGATCGCGGAGCAGCACGCGCTGTTCGGGACGTGGATCGACGACCCGGCGGCGAAGTTGGACGGACCGTTGGCGAAAGGGTTGCTTTCGTTGCCGAGCGATTCTATACTCTCGTTCATTCGCCCGACCCTGGTGGCCGGCGACCGGGCTCAACGGGAGCGTGCGCTGCGTTTGCTCGCCGAGGCCCCGGTGCAGGATCGCCTGGACGAAGCAGATCGTTTGTGCCGGCAGGCAGGCGAAAAAGCGGCACGCCGTGGCGAAACCGACCTGGCGCGGCTGGCCGAGGCGACACGATCTCGCCTGCGGCGTTAGACCTCCTCATTCCGATTGGCAGGGAGCAACGTTCATGCGCTACGAAGAAGACGAAGGGGGCGGCGGCAACAATCCTCTCATCGGGATCGTCATCTTCCTGATGATCATCGGGGGCTGCTTCGCGCTCTACTACTTCACCGGCATCATCATCATCCCGATCCGCCGTTGAGCGGGGAGACGACTTGGCTCGGCCCTACTGGATCTGGCCGGCGCGCCTCGCCGGCCCGCTGCAAGCCTGGCTGCTCGCGTCCGCCCGGCGTGTCCACGCCCAGCTCGGCGCGCTTGGCGCCTGGGTCGTGGCGGGCCTCGTGCTCGGCGCGGCGCCGCTCGCGCTGGAGGCGTGGACGGGCTGGTTCCCGCATCGGCCCGCGACCGTGCTGGGCCTGACGCTGCTTTTGATCGCTACGGTCGCGGTGGACCGTGCAGCCCAGGGCGTGTCGCTGCTCGCTTCCGCGTTCCTCGCGCACAACGTCCTGGCCGTCCAGCTGGCGCGGACCGACCCCGCCGTCGCCGCCGCGATCTTCCCCCACGGGCCGGCTTACTGGCGCGAAACGCTCGATTGGCTGCGCACCGGCGTCAACCCGGAGTACGCGTTGTCCTACTGGGTGCCGCACCACGCCCTGCACGCCGCAGGGGTCGCGTTCTTCGCCTACGCCTCGCTCGGCGCCATCCTGCTCTGGGAAGGACTGCTCGAAGTCGACCGCATGAACTACTACGTCGGCCAGCTTCTCGCCCATTCGCACGACCCCTGGATCGCCGCTTCGCTCGGCTGGCATCCCTGGTCGGTCCTGCGCGGCTTCGGCTTCCTTTTCATCACGTTCGAGGTGGTCAGCGTCTCCTTCCAGCGCCTGGTTGGTGTCGAGATCAGCCCGCTTCCCCGCCGTCTGCGCCGCTGGTCGATCGGCCTGGGGCTGCTGGTCGCGGACGCCCTCGTCAAATACTGCTTCATGGACGACGTGCGAACCGTCCTCGCTGCGAACCTGGCCGACTCGGCGTGGCGGCTTCCGTAGCCGGGCCTCGATTTTCGGCGATTCTGCCACGCCTGCGGAGCGTATGATGAATGGGTAGGCGTCCTCAACCCACAACTCAGACACGCTTCTTTGCGGAGCGACCACGATGCGGATCAGCGGCCCCAACTACACCGTCAAGGATCTCGTCTACTACATCGGCTTCCTCGGGGGCATCGGCGGCACGGTGGCGCTGCTGCGCCCGTACGGCTTCCATCCCATCCTGGTTTTCATCGCTGGTCTCGTCGTCGGCGGCGTCCTCGGCTGGGTCTTCGAGCGCAGCTACGTCCTGGCCCAGCGGCGCAAGGTCGACCGCTACTACGACGATTGGGACACGGACAAACGCCGCGACGACGACCACCGTTGACCGGTCGCGCCTCATGGCGATTCCGTCGATCGTGTGTTTCGCGCCGGCGAGGACAGGCCGCGCGCGACTTGACGCGACTCGTTTGTTGAGCCAAGGTTGCTGCAAGCACCACTCAACCGAGGTCCGTCCATGCTGCGCACGCTCTCCATCGCTGTTCTGTTCTCCACGATGCTGGGCTGCGGCCCATCGCTCTCCCCGTACGAAAACCCCGTCCAGATCGGCTCGGTGAAGGTGGAGCTGCTCAAGGCGCAGGTCGGGCAGGTGATCCGCCTCGACCCGGACAGCGTGATCCCGAAGCGGGCCGAGAACGCCACCTACAACGTCACAGTGCGGATCACCAACCTCAACGATTCCAAAACCGTCGAATACCGCGCATGGAGCTATCCCGGCCTGGACCGCAAGCGGCCT
The DNA here is from genome assembly GCA_043720335.1 of Planctomycetia bacterium. Lineage (GTDB taxonomy): Bacteria > Planctomycetota > Planctomycetia > Gemmatales > Gemmataceae > JAYSSW01. The sequence goes on along the minus strand of JAYSSW010000481.1, from coordinate 286 downwards.
CTCGCGAAACTGGGCGACGACTTCGGCACGAACTACCCGTGCCAGAGCAGCGAGCAGCAACCGATCCAGAAAAGCGTGCCGATGTTCGCCCGGATCAAGCCGGGCGAATCGGTCACCGACATCCTGGCCTTCGAGCTTCCCATCGACAAGGCGAACACGTTCGCGCTCGTGCTGCCTGCGGAATCGGTCGGGCAGTCGGGTGAGTTCATCTTCAGCATTCCGCGCGCGATGACGAAGTAGCGAGACCGCGTGCGGCCCATGCGCACGAGAACGCCGCGAGCCTGGC
>JAYSSW010000480.1:0-8339 GCA_043720335.1 Planctomycetia bacterium | reverse complement strand
GCCACAGGCCGTAGATGGCGCCCATGAGGACGCCGCGCTCGCCGGTCAGGTCGCTGAAGACCTCCTTGGTGAAGGTGGTCTCGAAGAGGTAGCCCGAGCCGATGGCGATGCCGGTGGCGAGGCAGCGGTCGAGGGCGCGGCCGGTGGCGTCCTGGAAGATGGCGAAGCTGGAGTTGATCCCCTTGCCTTCGAGGAAGAGGCGGCGGACGGTCGTGCCGGAGCCTTTCGGCGCGACGAGGACGACGTCGATGTCGGGCGGCGGGATCACGCCGGTCTGGTCCTGGTAGGCGATGCTGAAGCCGTGCGAGAAGTACAGGGCCTTGCCCTTGGTGAGCAGCGGCTTGAGGGTGGGCCAGAAGTCCTTCTGCCCGGCGTCGGACAGCAGGTACTGGACGATGGTCCCCTTGGTGGCGGCTTCCTCCAGCGAGAAGAGGGTCTTGCCGGGGACCCAGCCGTCCTGCGTGGCGAGATCCCAGCTGCGGCCCTTGTTGTCGCGCAGGCCGATGACGACGTTGACGCCGTTGTCCTTCATGTTCAGCGACTGCCCGCGCCCCTGGACGCCGTAGCCGAGAACGGCGACGGTCTCGCTGCCCAGGATGGACTTGATGCGTTCGGGCGGGTAGTCGGAGCGTTCGACGACGGTTTCCGCAGTGTCGCCGATCTGGATCTTGCGCATGACAGGACTTCCTCGGTTAGAAAAGGGCTTCCAGAGAAAGTGTAGAGAAACACGACAAAAACGTCATGCGGGGCGGGTGGCAGCGGGCTTGAAACCATCAAATCAATTCGTGGAACTTGGCGAACCCGCGCTCAACGAACCCTGTCTTCCGTTGTCGCATCCTCGCTTGCCAGGAGTTCCGCGTGCTGCTCTATCCGAAAATCCCTGGCAGCTGCAATGCTCCTGGTGGTCGCTGCGTGGCCTTCGAGAAACGCGACGGCACCAACACGCACTTCGACTGGGACCGCGACTTCGGCTGGCACGCCTTCGGCACTCGCCGCGACGTGTTCAACCTCACCAGCGACGGCGTGGCAGCTTTCGTGCAACTGCACGCCCATCTGCACCAGTGCGTGCAGGTCTTCCGCGACACGCTCGCCGACGGCGCCGAGCGCGTCTTCCGCGAGCATCCAGCCTATCGCGAGTTCCAAAGCTTGAAGCTGTTCGCGGAGTTCGTCGGGCCGCGCTCGTTCGCCGGGCTGCACAAGGAGGACGACCCGAAGGAGCTGGTGCTGTTCGACGTGCTGGCGGAGCCGTTCGGCTTCGTCGGCCCGCAGGCGTTCGTCGCCGACTTCGGGCATCTGCCCATCGCGAAGGTGGTGTACCAGGGGAAGCTGACCGGCAAGTTCGCCGACGACGTGCGCCGCGGCCGCTACGGCGTGGACGAAGGCGTCGTGTGCAAGGGCGGCCTCGGCGGCGACGATCTGTGGAGGGTGAAGATCAAAACCGACGCGTACCTGCAACGGCTCAAGCAGGCGTTCGCCGACCGCTGGGAGGATTACTGGGAGTAGGCATCGAAAGCCCAGGGACAGCCGTCCCTGGAGATTTGCATACCCAGGGACGGCTGTCCCTGGGCTTTCCGTGTCTTTCACGATTCTTGGCGTGGGACGTGTTCCCATTTCACAGCGACTGCAGATGCAGCCGGGCCACGTTGAGGGCGAGCTTCGCAGCCCGGCTCTGGATCTCGGCGCGGGTGCCGGTCCAGCTGAACTTCACGTGTTTCACGCCCCCCGCCCAGGCCAGGCCGACGAACACCAGGCCGACCGGCTTGTCCCCCTCGCCCGCCGGGCCGGCCAGGCCCGTCGTGCTGACCGCCAGGTCGGTGCGGAACTTCGCCAGGCAGCCGACCGCCATCGCCTCGGCTACTTCGGCACTGACCGCGCCGTGCTCCTCGATCAGCGCCGACGGCACGCCGAGCATCTCGACCTTCACGCGGTTGTCGTAGGCGACCAGGCCGCCGCGAAAATGGACGCTGGCGCCGGGCACCTGCCCCAGCCGATGCGCCACCAGCCCGCACGTCACGCTCTCGGCCGTCGCCAGCGAGCGGTGCTTCTCTTCGAGCAGCCGCATCACCACGTCCTGCAGCTCCTCGTCGTCGGCGCCGAACACGAACTCGCCCAGCCGCTGCCGGATAACGGCTTCGACCGGGGCGAACAGCGCCAGGGCGGCTTCGAGATTCGCCGCACGGGCGAAGATGCGCAGCGAGATGGTGGCGTCGCTGGCGGTGATGCCGACTTCGGGGACGTGGTCGCGGCGGGTGAGGTCGAGGAGCTGCTCCTCGATCTGCGACTCGCCGGCGCCGAAGGTGCTGATCTTGCGCTGGATCTGCACGCCGCCGCCGTGGCCCAGTCGCAGCAGGCGCGGCTTCACTTCCTCGAGGAACATGCGGTGCATCTCGGACGGGACGCCGGGCATGGCGACGACGATGCAGCCAGCAATCTGAAACCACACGCCCGGCGCGGTGCCGACGGGGTTCGGGATCACCTCGGCGCCGGCGGGGAAGAAGGCCTGCACGCGGTTGCGCTCAGGCATGACGCGGTTGCGCCGGGCGAACATCGCCTGGATGTGCGCGAACGACGCCTCGTCGAAAACCAATTCAACGCCAGCGACCTGGGCGAGCACTTCGCGGGTGAGGTCGTCGAGCGTGGGGCCGAGGCCGCCGGTCGCGATCACCAGTTGATTGCGTCGGACGGCGCCGGCGAAGGCGTCGAGGTTCTCGTTCAAGTCGTCGGCGACGGTGGTGTGGCGGACGGCGGGGATGCCGATCTCGGCGAGACGCAGGCTGAGCCATTGGCTGTTGGTGTCGAGGTTCTGGCCGGTCGTCAGTTCGCTGCCGATGGACAGGATTTCGGTCTTCATAGTGGTGGCGGGATTCTGCACGAGGATGGGGAATCGACGCGGAGGCTTCGCTTCATTTTAGTCGGGCAGCCGCGCGATGATGAGAGGACGGCTCCCCCGGAAAAAATCCCGCAACCGACATTGCGACGCGCCGCAGAGACGTTACACTTGGTAAAGATGGATGGCGCGTCCACCATCCTCGCCGCCCAAAAAAGGAATCTGAATCATGCCCAACACCTTCCGCACCTGGATCCGCCGCTGCTTCACATTGGGGGGGGGGCGTAAGCCGTACCGGCACACGCCACGCCTCGCCCTGGAACTGCTGGAGGACCGCGCCATGCCAAGCGTCACCGCGATGCCCGACCTGTACGGCGCCACGGCGGGCACCATGCTCCAGGCCTCGACCGTGCTGGCGAACGACTCGACCTCGGGAAGCGGCACGCTGACCGCGTCGCAGCTGACCAGCCCCAGCCACGGCAGCCTCACCTTCCTCAGCGATGGCACGTTCAGCTACCTGCCCAACTCCAGCTTCAGCGGCAGCGACTCCTTCCAATACACCGCGACTGACGGCACCGACAGCGCCCTCCAACTCGTCACCATCAACGTCGCCAGCGGCGGCGGCAACACGCCCCCCGGCGGCGGCGGATCGAACCACGCCCCCTACATCATGAGCGGCCACACCTACTACACCCTCCACGACCGCGCCATCACCGACGTCGATCTGGCGATCCGCGTCTACGACCCCGACAACGACCCGCAGCAGATCACCGTCACCACCCAGCCCGCCCACGGCACGTTGACACTGAACACCGACGGCAAGTACACCTACACCCCCGCCGCCGGCTGGACCGGCACCGACTCCCTCGTCTTCCACTCCAACGACGGCCACGTCGACAGCAACGACGCCACCATGTTCTTCACGGTGTCGAACAACGCCCCAACTTTGACCTCAAGCAGTTTCAGCCTGCGTCACGATTCGCAATGGTCGCTGGACCTGACGTCGGTTGCTTCGGACAGCGACGGCGATGTCCTGACACCGGTCGTCGTGACTCAGCCTCTGCATGGCGCCGTCCTCGTGGACAGCAGCGGCGTGCTGAGGTTCATCCCTGACACGCACTACGCGGGTTCCGACTCGTTCACGTTCAAGGTGAACGACGGGGCCGCCGACAGCAACGTGGCCACGATCTCGCTCAGCATCACCAGCACGGCGCCGACCGTATCCAACGACGGAGCCTACCAGGTGAGCAAGAACGGCGTCCTCACGATCTCGGCGTCCCAGCTGACGGCCAACGACACGGTGGCTGACGGCGATTCGGCTTCGATCACGATCGACACGCAGCCCGCCCACGGCCAGCTAATCGACATGAACGACGGCACCTTCGAGTACCATCCCGACGCGGACTTCACGGGATCGGACTCTTTCAACTACACCCTCAGCAACGGGGTGTCGGTCAGCAGCTACGCCACGGTGAGCCTGAACGTTGTCAACGCTTCGCTGGTGGCGAACACCGACGCCTTCATCACCGCGACCGACACCGGATACACCTTCAGCGCAGCCGACCTGCTGCGCAACGACTCCACTTCGCTGACCGGCAACATGGAAGTCACGGCCATCGCCACGCCCGCGCACGGCACGCTGACGCAGGACGCCGTGACGGGCCTCTGGACCTACACGCCCGCCGCCGCCTACACGGGTACCGACACCTTCCAGTACACCGTCTCCATTGGCAACGTCATCGCTCTCGGCGCCGTGCAGATGATGGTCGGGCAAGTTCCGGGTCTGCGAATCGGTCAGCCTATCCCCGAAAACCGCCTCAACTTGGCCACAGTGCTTCTCGACAATTTCGACACATGGGCGAACCAAGTCGATCCTTTCAACAACAACGAGCGCTACCTCTCGCTAGCTCGGATCAATGAACTTGTTGCCTTGCGAACGGTCACACGCTGGGATGCCGCAGCCCTTGCCGCATTGAAGTTGTTGGTGCTTCAATCGCCCTCTGACATTTGGCAGACCGGAGGATATGCCAGCCTGTTCGGAGTCACCCAGAACCGTCGGTATGTCACACGCGCGGATATCGAAGCCTTCGGCAATTTCATCATCCTTTCCACCAACCCTCAACAGCATGCCAGGGCGGTTCTGTTGAACAATGCCTACCAAGGCATGGTCAATCGCGTGATGGTGAACCGCACGCTGCCAGGCCAGGTTTTCCAACTTCTCCCCAACGGCGCGGGCGCGTTGCGAATGGCGGATTCGGTCGCGCAGGGGGTTGTGGGAGATTGCGCCTTTATGTCGACCGTCATCGGCAACCTTCGTTCGAAAGGCACCACTGCGATCAGCCAGTCGATCGTGCGTGTGAATGACACTGCGAACGGAGTGCCTCGTTTCGATGTGACTGTTTATGACAACAATCCGCAGCACACGCCCATCATCGTTCGCAATGTCGAAGCGCCCACGGATGCCGAACTGGCCATGTACGCCGTCACAAACGACGGTTCGTTCTGGCTGCCGATCTACGAGAAAGCGTATGTCTCTCAGTGGCCCCGCACGCCACAGATGGTGTTCTGGGGCATTGGGGGCTATGACTCGGTAGCAAGCGGGGAGAACACCTCCACCGCCATCCAGCGTGTGACCGGCCACAACGCGACATCGTACGGCGGCTTGCCGAACAACCTCAACTTGGCGAACCTGCCGGACCTGCTGTTCAGCATCTACCCCACGGTGGCCGGCAACCAACTCCTCCCAGGCAAGGTTGTCACGGTCGGGTCGATGGATAGGAACCTGATGCCAGCCGGCGCTATTGCCGCTGGCATGCCAGTGGCGCATGCCTTCACCGTTATCGCCTTCGACAACATCAACAGCCGAGTGACTTTGCAGAACCCCTGGCATACTTCGGGCCGGTACGGCTACCAGTTCGAGATCACTCTCGCCCAGCTGGTAAGCTGGTTCGATCAACTCTCCATTGAAGCGTAGCGAACGCTTCGCTCATTCACGTCTCGCGGCATGCCACGTGATCGGTGTTCGTCGATTGTCCCAGTCGACGAACACCGATCACTGGCCTCGTCTCTCTTCATTCTTCCACAACCAAGCCCGTTTCAGGAGCGTAGGATGCGTTTCCAACTGCTTGTACTCATTCTTATTTCGCTTACCTTCTTCGCGCCGTCCCTTGGTGCCCAGGAGAACAAAGCGCAACGTCCGTTCGAGTTCTTCCAAATGATGGAAAGCCACTGGAGTGGCTGCCTGTCGTCGGATGGAAAGAAGTTGTTCATCGGCGCCATGCCTCGTTTCCTGGAAGGCGGCTGGCGACAGTGGGATGTGCCGGACAAAAAGATCGTACACACTCATTGGATGAAGTACGGGAACGCAAACGTGATGGCGCTGTCGCCAGACAATCGAAAGCTGGCGGTTGGCGGAAACAATTTTGAGCTGGCGATTTATGATGTCGAAACGGGCATGAAACAATGCGATCTTGTGGGGCATCGAGCGAGTTTCAACGGACTATGTTTCTCGCCGGATGGAAAGCATTTGGTTTCCTTCGCTGCTGACAACATGGTTCGTGTATGGCAAACCAATGACGGCGGCGCTGTTGCGACCTACCAGTTCACTTCCGGAATCCCTCAACTCGATCTTTGGAAAGCAGGCGAACCAGTCCAAACCAAAGCGAAAATCACCGTCGCCTTCCCAAATCAAATCAAACGCTTGCAAAGGTGTGCGGTGTCGTCTGACAGCAAGTACCTTGTCGTCGCCACTGCCGACAATGAAGTCCTGGTCCTTGAACTACTGACCGGTCAGGCAGTCGGCACCATTGTTCTGAAATCGATTCAACAAGGCGTCACGTTCGCTTTCTCACCGGACGGCTCATTGCTAGCGATCGGCGGTGGGCCTAAAGATGGTTTGATCGAAATGTGGGATTTCGCAAAGCGCAAGCATCTTCAAACGCTCACAAAACACGACAAGACCGTGCTTTGCTTGGCAATCAGCGCCGACAACAAGACGCTGGTATCGGGCGGCCTCAGTGATGGCGTCCGCGTCTGGGATCTCGCCACAGGGAAGGAGAAATACCAGAAATTCCACGACCCGGAAGTGTTTGGCGTCCGAACCGTCGCGGTGGCCTTCATGCCGGGAGGGGACCAGTTCATGTACCTCTTCGCCTCGTCCCCCGCCCAGTTCGTGGACACCGACACCGGCAAGGTCTCCGCGCCTCGCTTCGGCAAGAAACAACCTTGAAGCCTACATCGAAGCGAGCGAGGGTCGTCGCGCTCTCGCCGGGGGCGAGCCTTCGCAAATCCGGCTTCGCTTTCCTGCCGCGATGTGGTAATTTCACAGGGGGTGGTCTTTTGTCGTTTGTGTCGCTTTTCACCGGGTGTCCGCTGTGAGTACGTCGCTTGTTGCCCGCGCGCCCGCCGACCCGTCCCGGGAGACCGCTCCCGAGACCGAGCGGGCGAAGAACTTCAACCGCCTCGGCTCGCGCTGGTTCAACCACCTCAAAGCGCTGCTAGGCACCCCCTCGAAACGCCGGCTCGCCTACGGCTCCTTGCAGATCCCCCGCATCCGCCACTGGGAAGCCGAGTTTCTCCGCCTCAGCGATGACGAGGTGAAGCAGCGCGCCATGCAGATGCGCGGCCGGGCGCGCGGCGGCGAATCGCTCGACCGCATCCTCCCCGAAGCGTTCGGCCTCGCCTGCGTCGCTTCGAAACGCCACGCCGGGCTGCGGCCTTTCGACGTGCAGCTGGCCGCCGGCGTCGTGCTGCACCAAGGCGCGCTCGCCGAGGTCGCCACCGGCGAAGGCAAGACCCTTATCGCCACCCTCCCCGTCGCCCTCAACGCGCTGATGGGCAAGGGGATGCACGTCACCACCGTCAACGACTACCTCGCCCAGCGCGACGGCGACTGGACCGCCCGCATCTACAACGCCCTGGGGCTGAGCGTCGGCGTCCTCCAGCAGAAGATGAGCGACGAGGACCGCGTCGCGGCTTACAAAGCCGACATCACCTACGGCACCGCGTCGGAGTTCGGCTTCGACTTCCTGCGCGACCGGCTGAAGATGAAGAGCGCCGCAGGCCAGGCGGCGACGCCGTTCTGGTCGGCGTGGACCAACCGCGATTTCCAGCTCGCCGCCGCCGACCCGCGCGTGCAGCGGGGCCACCACTTCGCCCTGGTCGACGAAGCCGACAACATCTTCATCGACGAGGCCCGCACACCGCTGGTCATCAGCATGGGGTCGCGCCCGGCCACCGAGGAGGAGGCGGTCGTCTACAAGTGGGCCGACGCCCTGGCCAAGGAGATGCAGCGCGACCGGCATTTCATCCTCGACGAGAAGAAGCAGCAGAAGGTGGAGTTGACCGAGGAGGGGCGCACGCAGGCCCGCTACAGCGAGCCGCCCACCGGCGCGCACTCGCACGCCATGGACAAGCTGCACGAGCACCTGGAACGGGCCATCCACGCCAACCACCGCTTCCGCCTCGACCAGCACTACATGGTTCACGAGGACAAGATCGTCATCATCGACGA
>JAYSSW010000479.1:0-3980 GCA_043720335.1 Planctomycetia bacterium | reverse complement strand
GGGGGCGCGTAGTAGTTGCTGCTGGACGGCTTGCGGCAGCGGCCGAACAGCGTCGGCTGGAAAACGTTGTCCCACGCGGCGGACGCTGGAGCGATGTCCAAGGCCCACGCGCTCAAGGCGAGAAACCCAACAAGCAAGGATCGCATGGCCCAATCTCCTTCACGAGCGTGATCATTTTCGGATTCCTCCATGAAATCACTCGGGTGCATCGGGCCATCCTACCCGTTCAGACGCACCTGACCGCACCACGGTCATATTCAGCCTAATTCTAACTCACAACCATGCAAGCGGGTGAAGTGTACAACCCATAAAAAACACCAATCCGCCTCGGAACAACGATCCTGTTCGTTACAATCGGCAAACCCGCCGGAACCCCTCACGTCGCCCGCTGCTCTCCCATCCCGCCCATTTCGCCGCGTCGCGGCCGCGCCAACCACGCGATTTCGCGGAAATCGGCATCCTTTTTCGCTGGCAGGCGTCGAAACAACATGGTAGCTTGCCGAAACCACCCCCAATCGCGACCACAACATGCGAAGTTGAGACAATGACCGTGTGCAGAAAGATGCATTTTGCGAAACTTTGTCAGCTGCGAATTCAAAGTCACAACATCAACGGCAGCTGACAGCCCCGTGATCCACGAGAGACGCCGATGGCCGCACGACACGCGCATCCGCACGCCTTCGCTTCGCTGAACGCCGACCAGGCGGAAGGGCTGGTGCTGCGCAGCCGGCGCAACTTCCTCAAGGCGGGCATGGCCGGAATGGCGGGGCTGTCGCTGCCGCAGTTGTTGCAGCAGCGGGCGGAAGGCTCGCCGCACGAATCGAGGCCGAACAAGAGCGTGATCCTGCTGTGGATGGCGGGAGGCCCCAGCCACATCGACACCTGGGATCCGAAGCCGGATCGCCCGCTGATGAACCGTGGCCCGTTCGGCACGATCGCGACGCGGCTGCCGGGCGTGCGTTTCAGCGAGCATCTGCCGCGCCAGGCGGCGCTGCTGGACAAGTTCACGGTGATCCGCTCAATGGACGCGACGCACAGCAACCATGAGCCGAACATGGTGATGCAGACGGCGAACGCCGACGCCGAGCCGCGTTTGAGCCGTCTGGGGCACCTGTACCCGGCCATCGGCTCGGTGGTCGCGAAGCATCGCGGGCCGAACCATCCGTCACTGCCGGCCTACGCCGCGTTCATGCGTTCGCGCAGCCATCTCGCCTTCGCGGGTTATCTCGGCCGGCAGTACGACCCGTTCATCGCCAACCAGGCGGTCGCTCTGCCGGTCTATTCGCTGACGGGCGAGGACACCGGCCAGCGCAGCGACCCGAGCTTGTTCCGCTTCGCCCAGGGGATCAGCCACGACCGCATCAACGATCGCCGATCGCTGCTGCGCTCGTTCGACAGCGCCCGCCGCGACCTCGACGCCAGCGGCACGATGGACGTGATGGACCGCTACCAGCAGCAGGCGGCCGAGATGCTGGTCGGCCAGCGCGCCCAGCACGCCTTCGACGTGTCGCGCGAGCCCGTGAGCATCCGCGACCGCTACGGCTCGCACCTGTGGTGCCAGCAGACGCTGCTTGCGCGACGACTCGTCGAAGCGGGCGTCAGCTTCGTCACGCTCGACCTCAGCTACCACACCGCGTCGGGGACCTGGGACACGCACGGCGACAACATCCCGCCCTACGGCGGCATCTGGAACGGGCTGCGGCCGCTGCTGCCGCTCTTCGACCATCTCTTCACGACGTTGGTGGGCGACCTCGACCAGCGCGGCCTGCTCGACGACGTGCTGGTGATCGCGATGGGCGAGTTCGGCCGCACCCCGCAGATGGGGACGCAGGAGAGCAGCGACGGCCGCGACCACTGGCCGGTGGTGATGTCGATGTGCCTGGCGGGCGGCGGCTTCCGGCACGGGCAGGTCATCGGCGCCACCGAGGCGGACGGCGGCCAGGTCAAGGAACGCCGCGTCACCCCCGCCGACCTCGCCGCCACCATCTACCACCACATGGGCGTGCCGCTCAACACGACCTACCTCGACACGACCGGCCGCCCTCGCGCCGTCGTCGACGGCGGCAGCGTCATCGCGGAACTGATGTAAGGCGCCACGTCGATGAAAATGCCGCACTGAGCCCGAAGCGCCAAGCGAGGAAAACCACGCGGTGATTCATTGGGTCGTGACGTGTTGGGGCTGCCAACGCGCAGCGAGGAATGATCCCATGTTGTCGCAGGCGCCTCGCTGCGCATTGGCGAACGGGACAAGCGTCGCTTGGCATCGTTGCATATGCGGCCTCGCTTGGCGCTTCGGGCTCAGGGACGGGGGACCGGGGAACGGCGTCCGTCGGGATTCCCTTGCCGACGTGCGCGCGGCAGGGTATCCTTCCAGGTGCGACGCCTCCCGCCTCGACTTCCCGCCGCCTGCGCTCCCCCTTCCAACCGGACTTTGCCATGAATCGCTGCCTGTTGCTGGCTTTGCTGGTCGCCGTGTCGCCATCTGTCGTCCACGCGCAGGACGTGCAGCCCGCGAAGGTCGAACTGCACGGCATGCACGACGGGCGGCAATTGTTGGTTATCGGCGCCCAGCAGCGCGACCTGACCCGCGACGCCAAGTACCACGTCGAGCCGGCCGGCGTCGTCCGCGTGTCGGCGCACGGCTACGTCCGGCCCGTCGGCAAAGGATCGGCGACCATCGTCGTCGAGATCGACGGGCAGAAGCGCCCCGTGCCGGTCGTCGTCAACGACTTCGACGAGAATCGGCCGCTCCACTTCGCCAACGACATTCTGCCGCTGCTGTCGCGGCATGGCTGCAACTCCGGCGGCTGCCACGGCCGCGCCAGCGGGCAGAACGGGTTCAGGCTGTCGCTGTTCGGCTTCGATGTCGATTTCGACTTCAACGCGCTGGTGAAGGAAGCGCGTGGCCGTCGCATCATGCCCGCCTCGCCCGATTCCAGCCTGCTGCTGACGAAAGCGTCCGGGCGCGTCGCCCACGGCGGCGGCAAGCGGCTGCCAGCCGACAGCGAGGACTACCTCACCCTCCGCCGCTGGATCCACCAAGGCACGCCGGTCGGCGACGCGTCGGCCCCGGTGCTCAAGAAGCTCGCCGTCGCCCCCGACTATCGCGTCATGGAGCGGGGCCAGCAGCAACAGCTCGTCGTGCTCGCCCACTACTCCGACGGCAACGTCCGCGACGTGACTCGCCAGGCCCAGTACCAGAGCAACGAAAGCGCCGTCGCCACCGTCGATGAACTCGGCCTCGTCCAAACGCTCGACCTGTCAGGCGACGCGACCGTGATGGCCCGCTACATGGGGCAGGTCGCCGTCTTCCGCGCCCTCGTCCCGCTCGGCAAGGCGGTCGCGAAATTCCCCGACTTCCCGGCCCACAACTTCATCGACACGCATGCCGTCAACCGCTGGAAGAAGCTCGGCATCGCCCCGTCGGAGCTTTGCAGCGACAGCGAGTTCCTGCGCCGCTCCACCCTTGACTTGTTGGGCCGGCTGCCGACCTTTGATGAAGCCCGCTCCTTTCTAGCTGACAAGGCGGAGAAGAAGCGCGAGAAGCTGATCGACCGGCTGCTGGAGGACCGCGACTACGCCGGCTACTTCGCGATGCGCTGGGGGAACATCCTTCGCAACGCGAGTCTGGCCGGGTCGGAGCAGGCGTCCTACGCCTTCCACGACTGGATGCGCGACATGATCGCCCGCAACCGGCCCTACGACGAGTTCGTGCGCGGCATCGTCGCCGCCGCGGGCGAATGGCAGGACGCGCCGGCGGTCAACTGGTACTGGCAGATGCGCGACGACCAGCTGCACCAGCCGGTCGCCGACACCGCCCAGGTCTTCCTCGGCCTGCGGCTGCAATGCGCCAAGTGCCACCACCATCCCTACGAGCGCTGGAGCCAGGACGACTACTACGGCCTGGCGGGCTTCAGGAATCGCGCGCCGACGCGCAGTTCCTCGTGGTCCGAATGGCCCCCGGACTCGACTTTGCGGTG
>JAYSSW010000478.1:0-1789 GCA_043720335.1 Planctomycetia bacterium | reverse complement strand
AGACGGCAGCGGGCTTGACAGGGCGTTGACGGTCTCACAGCCCCGACAGGTACTCGACCAGGTCGCGCAGCTCGTGGCGCGACATCTTCGGCACCAGGTCGGCCGGCATCGCCGACGGGCCGCGCTGGCGCTCGTCGATGTCGACGACCGGCACGACGACGAGCTGCCCCTCGGCCGTCATCAGCCGCACCTCCTTGGCGTCCTCGCTCTTGAGCACGCCGGTCTTGATCTTGCCGTCCTTCTGGACGACGACGATGGTGTCGTAGCCCTTGGCGATCTGCTTGCTGGGATCGACAAGCGATTCGAGGAGGTAGTCGCGCTTGTATTTCTTGCTGATGCCGGCGAGTTCGGGGCCGACCTCGCCGCCGTTGCCGTTGACCTTGTGGCAGCGGACGCACGACAGCTCGGCCTTGGCGAAGACGGCGCGGCCGTTCTCCGCGTCGCCGCCGACCAGCGTCTCCTTGTACGGCGCGAGCTTGTCGTCCTTGGCGTGCTTGCCTTCGTACTCGGCCAGCTTCCTGCCGACGTTGGGGTGCTCCTTGCGCTTCCGCGCGGCTTCGAGCAGGTCGAGGTGGATTTCCGGCGGCAGCTTGCCCGCGAGCAATCGGTCGAACTGGGCAGCGATCGCGTTGTCGGCGAACGCGAACTTGTACTCGGCGAGCTGGGCCAGCGCCTGCTGCTTCTCGTAGACGCTCTCCTTCTCCAGCACCTTCTCCATCGCGATGACCTGGTCGGCGCCGCGCTCGCCGCGCAGGGAGATGACGAGAGCCTGGAAGCGCAGCCGGGGATCGGTCCCGGCGAGGAGGAGTTCGGCGATGCCGCGCACCTCCTTGTCCTTCATCACGTCGAGGGCTTTGAGGGTTTCGACGCGGACGGGGACGGGCTGCTTCACGTCGAGGACGATCTCGCGCAGCAGGGGTCCGACCTCCTTGATGCCGTGCTTGGCGGCGAGCTTGGCGCCCTCGCTGCGGACGCTGGCGGGGCCGGTCATGATCGACCCCAGCCCGGTCTTCAGGAGGGCGGCGACCTCAGCCCCGTCGCGCTCGGCGATGGGGCGCCAGACGCCGACGACGCGGTCGCGGCCCGACGGCTTCTCCCACGCGCTGAGCATCTTCAGCGATTCTTCGCGCAGCTTCTCCGGGGCGTCGGCGCGGCCGGCGAACGCCAGCAGGGCGGCGACGTTGTCCTTGCCGCCGAGACGATAATGCGCGGCCAAAGCACGCTGCCACACCGGGTCGCGCACCTCGGCCGGGTAGCTCTTCACGCTGCTGCTCGGCTGCGACAGCGCCGCCAGCTTCGGCAGCGCGTCGAAGATCGCCGCGTCGTAGATCGCACGGGCCGCTTCGAGGACCAGCTTCGGGTCGGCGTCGCTGAGGAACTTCGCAACCTCGGGATTGCCCTGGCGGCGCAGCGCGAGCAGCGCAGCCAGGCGAACTGACGGCGTGTCGCTTTCGGCGGCCTTCTGCATCGCGGCCTTGTCGTTGATGCCCGACAGGGCCATCGACACGGCGTGGCGCAGGTACGGGTCGGTGTCGGCGTTGGCCTTGGCGACTTCGAGCAGCGCCGGAACCGCATCAACTTTGCCGAGCTTGCCCGCCGCCATCGCCGCGAAGAAGCGGACGCGCGGCTCGGCGTCCTTCAGCCCGGCAGTGACTTTCTCCAGCGCCGCCGTCACCTTGCCGTCGCCCAGGATCTTGAGCGCCTGCGCCCGCACCTCGGCGTCCTTGTCGGACGCCAGCGCGATCAGCGGTTCATATTGCTTGGCGTCCTTGCGGCCGAGCTGGCCCAG
>JAYSSW010000477.1:0-3989 GCA_043720335.1 Planctomycetia bacterium | reverse complement strand
ATGAGATCGGCATGACTCGCCTCCAATAGGGCGAAGGAGTTGTCGGGCGATGTGGACCATAATAGCATTATAGAGCAGATTTCAAGCCGGCGTAATAGAAGCCCTTGGTCAACGTCACTTTGTGCTGGGTCTCGTTCGGCTTCCGGTCCTTTTCGTCCTTCGGGCTGCCCATGAGGAAGGAGCCGGGCGGAATCCACGCGAACTTGATGCCCGTGCCATTGGTGAAAACCTTCGGCGGGTCCACCGGCTGAGCATGAACCGCGATCCCGGTCGCCAGGGCAAGCAGAAGGCACCAGATGATTTTCATGGCCGTCCTCCATCGCGTCTGGGCGGACGAAATCGTCCACCCACTCGATGCGCAGGCTACCCGGCCCATGCGTCGTTGTCAACCCGCGCACGACGGTGTGTTCCCGCCGAAACCCACTTCCACGATCCAGGCGGCTGAACGACTCCGCTCGCCTACCGGGGTCGCTCAAGTTGTCATGAACTCCCGGAACTGCCGATGCGCCCCCTGGTCAGGTGCAGCCCGCTGGTCCGGCTGTTTGGCTGCGCGTATCGGAAACCCAGAATATGTTTCGGACCTGGACCCCGCCACGCAGGATGACGTAGCCCTCGTCTCCGTATCCGTCGGACGGAAACAAGGCTGTGGTCTCGCTGAAGTGATACAACTCGTCGCCATCGCGAATGCTGCTCGCGAAAGCCACCCACTCCCGACACCAAGCATCAGAAGGCGGCGTCCACCAATCGTGCTCCTTGCGCCGCCGGGACCATTCGGCGCCGATCTCCTCGGTCGAGGTGCGTTCTCGAATCCAGTCCTGGGGAATGTCGTTCACGGGAGACACCTTGAGCGGCCTGTCTGCTGCAGAACTTCGTCAGGCGCCGGAGCCTAGCAGCGCCGCGAACAAATTCTCTATCTGCTGTTTTAGCGAGGTGATGGCCTCGTCCAAAGTCGCGCATGTTTCGGTATCGAGCAAGTGAGCGTCGCCGACCTCGGTGCTCGACCAGTAGTAGCAGTATTTTCCGACCGTGAGATGTCCTTTCCAGGTTGCTTTACAAGCGGCGAACGTCACGAAGAAAATGGTGGGCGACGACGCCTCGGTCGGAGCGGTGTACTCCCCCCAGACGCAGAAGCCTTCATGGTACTCGTCAACCGCGTTCGCATGCTCCCAATCGGTGAATTGCGGGAAGGCCGCTGCGACGCGGGTTCGAGATCGGTGCTTGTTTAGCGCCTCAAACCGCAGAAAAACCGGGCTTTTTTGACCGCTGACGGTGTAGCATCGCTGAGGCATGATAGCTTCGCGGCCGCTTTGTTAGACATATTTGTCAAAAATCCAGCGTTTTTCAGCTGCCTGGATAGTCCGGATAGTGTACAAACCACTGAACCGAGCGCTAAACAGTCACCGAGATCGTTGAACCTCGGCTTCGGCAAGAAGCATCATGTTCCCTCGGAAAAAGCCAGAGGTGTCGGCCTGCAACCGCATCGACCGCACCGGCCCAGCTCAACAGCTGGCGGGGCAAAGTGGACGAGAACCCGCAGTGATCGCGCCATGCCCGCCAGCCAGGTGCGGCACCTGTTTCGGCCACGACCCGCGGCAACCGCCTCGCAACACACCGGCACGATAATGCCCCGACCGCGCCCACGCAAGCATCTTCGGCTGGCATTTTCCACGCCGCGTCGCACGCCCTTCGACGCCGACGCCGCGACGCCGAAGAGAGATTGCACGGATTCGATTCCGACAAACACGAAGCCCCTTCGCCTTCGACGCATGACAAGGGAACCTGCCACGCCCCCTCCGCCGTGGGCTTCCTTGTTGCACCGAACGTGGTAGAATGAAGGTAGCAATCCCCGCCCTCTCCCGCCTGAAACTTCCCTTTTGCCTGCCACGGTGGTCGCCTGATGAAACGCACGTTTCCCTGGATGGTCGTGGTCCTGCTCGGCGTGCCGGTCAGCGTGTCGGCCCAGCCCGCTTCTCCTGAAAAAGCGAAGCTGCTGGAGTTCTTCGAGACGAAGGTGCGGCCCGTCCTCGCGGAGCACTGCTACGCCTGCCACGGCGGCAAGAAGCAGCAGGGGGGCGTCCGCCTCGACAGCCGGGCGGCGGCGATCAAAGCCGGCGACGACGGGACGGCGGTCGTGCCGGGCCATCCCGACAAGAGCTTGCTGGTGCGCGCTCTTCGCTACGAAGGCGAGATCAAAATGCCTCCGAAGGCGAAGCTGCCGCAGGCGGTGATCGACGACATGACGACGTGGATCCAGCTCGGCGCCATCTGGCCCGACGAGAAGAGCGTCACCACCAAAGGCGGCGTCGATGCGTCGAAGCACTGGGCCTTCCAGCCGGTGCGCAAGCCCGACGTGCCGAAAGTATCGCTACTCGAATGGTCGGCCAACCCGGTCGACGCGCTGGTGCTGGCGAAGCTCGACGCCAAGGGGCTGAAGCCGAACGCCCCCGCCGACCGCCGCACCCTGCTGCGCCGGTTGAAGTTCGACCTGCTGGGCATTCCGCCGACCTACGACGAGGTGAAGGCGTTCGAGGCTGACACGTCGCCCAACGCGTTCGAGAAGCGCGTCGATCAATACCTGGCGTCGCCGCAGTATGGCGAGCGCTGGGCGCGGCACTGGCTCGACGTGGCTCGCTACGCCGACACGAAGGGCTACGTCTTCCAGGAGGAACGCCGCTACGCCTACGCCTACGCCTACCGCGACTGGGTGATCAAAGCCTTCAACGACGACCTGCCGTACGACCAGTTCCTCGTGCAGCAGCTCGCCGCCGACCGCCTTGTCGCCGCGAAGCAGGCGCCCGCGAGCAGCCAGGCGGCGATGGGCTTCCTGACGCTGGGGCGGCGGTTCCTGAACAACAGCCACGACATCATCGACGACCGCATCGACGTGGTCAGCCGCGGCTTGATGGGCTTGACGGTCGCGTGTGCCCGCTGCCACGACCACAAGTACGACCCGATTCCGACGAAGGACTACTACTCGCTGTACGGCGTGTTTTCGAGCTCGACCGAGCCGAAAGACCTGCCACTCCTGGGCGAGCCGGAGCAGACGCCGGAGCATGTCACGTTCCAGGGGAAGGTGCAGGAACTGGAGTCGGCGGTCACGGAGTTCAAGAACAAGAACAAGAAGGAACTCGACGCGAAGAACCGCAAGTTTCAGGACGACCTGCGGGCGCTGCAAAAGAAGGTCGACGGCTTCAAGGCCAGCTCGCCGTTCGCGCCGGCGCGCGGCATGGTGCTCGTCGATTCGCCCAACCCGGGCAACGCCCGCGTGCTCAACCGGGGCAACCCCGGCAACCCCGGCGCCGTCGTGCCGCGCCAGTTCCTTGAAGTCCTCAGCGGCCCCAAGCGCGAACCCTTCAAGGACGGCAGCGGTAGGCTTGAGCTGGCCCGCGCCGTCGCCAGCAAGGACAACCCGCTCACGCCGCGCGTCTTCGTCAACCGCGTTTGGCTGCACCACTTCGGCGCCCCACTTGTAACTACGCCGAGCGACTTCGGCGTCCGCAGCGACCCGCCGAGCCATCCCGAACTGCTCGACTATCTCGCTTCGCAATTTGTCGAGGACGGCTGGTCGGTCAAGAAGCTGCACCGCCGCATCGTCCTGTCGCGCGTGTATCAGACGAGCAGCGACGACCACCCGCAGGCCGCCGCCGTCGACGCCGAGAATCGCCTGCTGGCCCGTGCGAACCGCCGGCGCCTGGAGTTCGAGTCGCTGCGCGACTCGATGCTGGCGGTGTCGGGGCAGCTCGACGCGAAGCGGTACGGCCCTGCGGTCGATCTGACGAAAGCGACGTATCCGACGCGGCGGACGATCTACGGCTTCATCGACCGCCAGAACCTGCCAGGCCTGTTCCGGACCTTCGACTTCGCCAGCCCCGACGCGACGAATCCGCAGCGCTACCAGACGACGGTGCCGCAGCAAGCCCTCTTTTTGCTGAACCACCCGTTCGTGCAGGAGCAGGCGAAGAAGATCCTGGCGCGCCCCGACGTGGCCG
>JAYSSW010000476.1:0-1790 GCA_043720335.1 Planctomycetia bacterium | reverse complement strand
TCTCCTCGTCCCGCGCTTGCGTGTCCTGAAGGACCGGGGCCGGCTGCGAGAATTCAGCAGCCGCCGTTTCTGTCAAGACGTGGGTCTGCGGCAGGTTCAGCCAGTGGATGCTTTGGAAGATCCACGCGCGGGCGGCCTGCACGGCCGACTCGGACGCCCATTCCAGCACGGCCGCCGTTCCGAAAGGCGAGCCGACCGGATCGCCCCCCGCGTAGCCGCCGCGTGTCTCCAGCCCGGCGAACTGCTCGGTCGGAAGGCTGAGGCGGAGCGGGCCGCCGGGAGCCGGGCTGGCTTCCATCGCCACACCGAGCGGGCCGGCGGACAGCCCCGCCAGCGCGCCGCTGGGGCGGGGCAGGTCGCCGCCGATCACGCCGTTCAGCCGCACCGTGCTGACGAAACGAAGCGTCTCCGCGTCGCCCGCGCCAGCGCCCGGCAGGCTCAATCGAAGCGCCGACTGGACGACAGCGGTCGGCGGTGCCGGCGCGGCGTGCGGCGCGTTCGTCGTCAGCCGCAGGCGCAGCGGCGCCGACGGCGCGGCGGGCAGCGGTGTCGGGTTCTCCACGATGCCTGCCGTGAACCGCAGCGTGTACGCGACCTGCCCGGCGTCGGCGATGTTCCAGCCGTCGATCCGCAGCCGGTAGGTGCCAGGTTCGAGCAGCAGGCTGAGGGAGCCGGGTGTCGGAGCGGACATCGAGTACGAAGGGGTCAGCGCGTTGCCCGCGTCGTCGGACAGCGCGACCCGCGCTCCGGAGGGACTATACAGGGAGAGCGTGTAGATGTTCTGCTCCAGGACCGTGAACGCGAAATAGTCGGCGTCGCCTGTGTGGGTGTCGAGGCCGCTGCGGTAGTCGCGCCGGAAATCGATGTTGTTGAGCAGGTCTTGCGGTTGCAACGTGCCGAGATCGACGAACGTCGGCGCGGCAGCCGTGAGTTCGAGGGCCAGCTGGTAGTCCCCCGCGACGGCGCCGCTGACCGAAACGAAGTAGCTGCCCACTTCCAGCGCCGCGCCTTCGGCGACCGGGACGAGCTGGCTGGGATCGTGCGGATCGGCCTGGAAGAGAGCAGCCGCGCCGTTCCCGGTCAGCTGCAAGGCGACTTGGCTGCGCTCGGACAGGTCGAAGCGATACCAGTCGACATCGAGGGCGCGGTCGATCACGCCCTCGATCTGGGCTTGTCCGAGCGGGCTGAGGACCGCCAGGGCCTGCGCTTGCGATGGTTGGTCGTTCGGTTCCAGGTCGTGCCACACGGTGGCCGACGGAACCCAGCGCCCTTCCAAGCGCTCGACGGCGAGCGTCGAGGGGCGGCGGTTCAGCGAACGCACTGGATGGCTGCGGTAGCGTTTGAGCATGGTGGTTCGGAGCTTTCCCCAGGGCCGCGGTCGCGGCGGTCCGATGCAGGGGGATGGTTGCATCGTCGAACATTGTTAAGGTCGCCACGGATCGGGAATAGTTGGGGATCCCAAGCAGGCGCAGTTGGTTGAGGCGATCCGCTCCATCGAAAGCCCTAACCCGCGCCTGCAAAGCCGTGACGCATGCGGAAACCTAGCTTATTTTTCGCCGCAAGTCAGCGAAGTCCGACATTGCCGATTATTCCATTCGTGCCGAATAGTGCGGCCGGGCGAATTTTCCTGCCGTGTCGAATGGGGGCGATGTGAACGGACGTATCAAGACGGGAAGGCGGGTGAATGCTGTGCTGAGAGCCTGTGAAAAATTGCTTTTCCCCGGAAAACAGTCGCCTCGGCAGCTGTCCACCGCGGGGGCCGGGCGCTAAACTTCCCTCATGGACATCCA
>JAYSSW010000475.1:0-1790 GCA_043720335.1 Planctomycetia bacterium | reverse complement strand
CGGCCAGCTTCTGCAGCGCTTCGTCGAGCGCGAGCAGTTCTTCGTCCGGGTCGGCTGCCTGGAGTGTTGAAGTATCGACGTCCTGCCGGCGCATGCCGCCGCCGCGCTTCAGCCTGCTGCGGCTGCGGGCGCTCTCGACCAGGATGCGGCGCATCACCTCGCTCATCGCCGCGAAGAAGTGGGCCGGCCCGTTCCACGCCTGCACCTGCGGGCTTTTCGTCACGCGCACGCACGCCTCGTGAACCAGCGCGGTCGCCTGCAGCGTGTGGTTCGGCTTCTCCTTCGCCAGCCTGGCTTCCGCGAGCCGACGCAGGTCGTTGTACACGATCGGCAGAAGCACGCTGGGGGTCTCCTTCTCCGTCGCGGCGTCTTTTTCTTCGGTCATGGCGTTTTTATCTGCGCGAAACGACCGCGGATGGATCATCCTGTCGCGGCTGCCGCAACGATAGCTTCCGTTCCGCCACCGTCAAATCCCCGCGACCGCAGGCGTGTCGACGCCTACGCCGGCACCTCGATCGAGCGGCCGTCGGCGAGCAGCGTCACGCGCGCCATGCCGTCGTCGTAGTAGTCGATGGAGCAGGGCTGGGGCGGCACGCCGAGCGCGGTGAAAGCGGCCCGTGCGACGCGCTCGTCCTGCTGCGGAAGTTCGTCCTGCGATCCCGGCCGCGCGGCGCGTTCCGCCATCGCCTCGGCCAAGGCCAGCTTCTCCGCCGCCTCGACCCGTGCTTTCTCGGCAGCCCGCGCGGACCTGGATGTCGGCCCGGTTCAGCTTCACCGCGTCGGTCGCCTGCAGGATGTGCCGCCACGTTTGCTCCTCGTCGTCCCGGAAGCTCGACACCATCACTGCCGGGGCGTGCGACTCCAGCTCATGCATGAGCAGGTCGTGCTGACTGCTCCAGCGCTTGAGGTCGCCCAGCCGCCGGACGCCGCCCTTCTCGTGTAGCACGACTTGGCTGGCCTCGTCGGCGCTGTCGCGGATGGACAGCACGCGCACCTTGCACGAGGCCACCACGCCGGCGCAGAGGTCGTCGTGCTCGAACGGCAGCTTGATCGCGATCGCTTCAGCCACGGCGTCACCCTTGAACCGGCCTCGAGTTGGACCTGCACCAAATATATCACGCGAAAGTTTCCGGATTGGAGGCGATTCACCGCCCGCTCGTGGCGTTTCGACTACGTGTTCGTCGCCAGCCACTCCCGATACTTCGCCCATACCTGCAATCCGTCGGGGCAGAACCGCTCGCGTCGCGTCATCGTCTCCAATTCGTCGGCCAGCACGAACTCGCCGCGCACGATCTCCTCGGCTTGCAGATGGAACGGGCCGTCGTGCCGCAGCCGGTACGCCATCGCTTGCACGATGGTCGCGGCGTCCTCGTAGCGGAACGGGAACAGTTCCTCCGCCACCGAGTTCGGCACGCCGAGTTCCTCGGCGATTTCACGCTGCACGCCTTGCGCGAATGTTTCGCCCGCCGCCAGCACGCCGCCGATGGCCACGTCCCAGTGGATGGGATACACGTCCTTCGTGGAGGTGCGCAAATGCACGAACAGTTCGCCACGCTGGTTGAAGACCAGCACGTAGGTGCAGCGGTGCGGCAGCCGGCGCACGCGCATCTCGCGCCGCGTCACCACGCCGACCGTGTCGCCCGCCTCGTCGATCACGTCCACCAACTCGTCGGCTGCGCTCATGGCTTCGCCTCCTATCGATAGAGTGTAGTTCAAACGGCAGCTCGCCTGATTCAGTCCATGCCAGGCGAACGGCCTGCGTAAGCGGGCTGGTGGAATTCGCAGTCGTT
>JAYSSW010000474.1:0-8361 GCA_043720335.1 Planctomycetia bacterium | reverse complement strand
CGTAAGCCCGCCGTGAAAATCCGCGACGATGCGTGTAGGCTGCAACGAATGAATATCGCACGGCGGGCTTACGCCGCGCCGCTCGCCTTCTGGCGCAGCGAACGAGTTTTGTCACACGACGTTTTGAAACCGCTTCTCAGCGCGCGTCGCCGTCCCAGAACACCAGGTCGCGCTCCTGGTGCATCGGGCTCATCGAGACGGCCAGCTGGTTCCGCGTCGGCGAGAAAAAGGCGAGGTCGGGCGTTTCCCGGCAGGTGGCGAGCGTGAACAGCATCTGCATCGTTTCCAGGTTCCACAGGTTCAGCTTCAGGTCCATGCCGCCGCTCGCAAGCGTCCGGCCCTCCTTCGAGAAGGCCAGGCAGGTGACGGGCCGCGTGTGGGCCTTCAAGGTCGTGCGCGGCTCCATGCTCGCCAGGTCCCACAGCTGGATCATGCGGTCGCCGACGCCGGCGGCCAGCAGCTTGCCGTCGGGGCTGATCGCCAGCGCAGTGACGCCTGGGGCTTCCAGCGTCGCCTTGCGGCGCAGCTTCGCCTGCTTGACGTCCCAGACGCAGACGTCGCGGCCGTTCTCCAGGAACGCCGACACCAGCGTGGCGCCGTCCGGCGCGAAGCGCAGCCACTGCATCGGCGTGGCGTCCTTCCCCTGCCCCGGGTCGAGCACGGCGAGATCGCCGGTGCGGAAGTTCAGAAGCCGCACGCTGCCGTCGCGTCCCCCGACGGCCAGCAAGTCTTCGCTGGGGGCGAAGGCAAGACCAACGACGGTCGCCGGGAAATCGAAATGCTGCGTGCGAATGGGGGTCGTTGCGAGGTCCTTGACAAGTAGCTTGCCCTGGGGGTCGACCCAGGCCAGGCGGTTGCCGTCCGCCGAGAACGCCGGGGTGATGGCGATGGGGTTCGGCTCGGTCCATTCGAAGAGGGGCTTGCGCGAATCGAGGTCGTGGACGGCCAGCCGGGTGGAGCCGTCGAACGAGAAGGAGCGTCGGCCGTCGGCGGAGACCGACACGAACGGCCCGATGTCGGGGAGGAATTTTTCGCCGGTGAAGGCCGCGACGTCCCAGAGCTTGACGGCGCCGTCCTCGGCCGTGGTCGCCAGGACGGCGCCTTGCTGCAGGAACACGGCGGAGCGGACGCTGCTCGTCCCGTCGGAGACCACGCGGCGGGCGCGGACGCCCCGCTTGAAGCCGAACACCTCGAGCATGGCGATGCGCCCGTCGCTGCCGACGGCGGCGAGCATGCGGCCCGACGGGTCGAAGGCCAGCGCGCGCACGACGGTCCCGAAATCGAAGGAGGACCATTCGGTGCGTTCGGCGAGCTGCCAGACGCGGATCGTGCGGTCGTACCCGCCGGTGGCGACCAGCCCCCTGGAATGGCTGAGCGCCGACGTGAGGACCGTGCCGGCGTGCGCTTCCTTGATCGCGCCGACCACTTTCTCCTTGGCGGCGTCCCAGATCTTCAGGCTGCGGTCGTTGCCCGCGGTGGAGATACGCGCCCCGTCGCGCGACCATTCGAGGTGCGACAAGCCGCCGGGATGCGCCGTGAGGACGCGGCGCGGCTTCCCTTCGGGCATGTCCCAGAGGCGCAGGCTGCCGTCGGCCATGCCGGCGGCCAGCGTCTTGCCGTCCGGCGCGTAGCGGACGCAGCGGGCGGTGTTGAAGAAGCCGACGAGCTTCCTGCCTTCCTTCCCGGTGCCCACGTCCCAGACGCGGATCGCCCACTCCTTCCCGCCGGCGGCCAGCGTGCGGCTGTCGGGCGAGAAGCAGACCGTGTCGATCTCCCCCTTCGCGATCACGATCGTCTTCGCCAGCTCGCCCTTCTTCAAGTCCCAGACCTTGAGCGTCCCCTTCTGGTCGCCGGTCGCCAGCCACAGGCCGTCGGGCGACGCCGCCGAGCACAGGGCGGCCGAGTCGTGCGTCCCCAGCAGTTTCGGCTCGTGGACGCAGTGGCTGCGCAGCCAGTGCCACTCGAACCCGCGCAGGTCCTCTTCGTCCGCGCCGGGGACGTGGCGGCCGAGCAGCTCGCCCGCCTGGGCGTGGTCGCCGGTCTGCCACAACTGGTGGACCTGGCGGATGTCGGCGACGTACAGGTGGCGCCTCAGGCTCGCCTCGCGCTGCATGGCCTGCTTGCGGAGCAGGTTGGACTCCTCGAGCGCGTCGCTCAGGTCGCGGTTGTAGACGAGCAGCCCGACGACCAGCCCGGCGAGCGCGACGCAGCTGACGGCGATCATCCCGGCGAGGTCGGGCCGGCGCCGCGTCCATTTCCACGCCCGCTCCAGCGCGGTCGTCGCCCGCGCCTGGATCGGCTCGCCGGCGAGCCAGCGCTCCAGGTCCTCCGCCACCGCCTCCGCCGAGGCGTACCTCCGGGACGGGGCTTTCTCCAGGCACTTCATGCAGATCGTCTGCAGGTCGCGCGGCACGCCGGGGTTGGCCGAGCTGGGGGACTCGGGATCGGCGTGCCGCGCCAGCGCGATCGTCTCGACGACGTTGTGTCCCCGGAACGGCGGCTTCCCGGTGAGCAGCGCGTACAGCACCGCCCCCAGCCCGTGGACGTCGACCGCCGTCGTCGCGATCGCGCGGCCTCCGTCCGCCTGCTCGGGGGCCATGTAGCTCGGCGTGCCGACGATGGCGCCTGTCTGCGTGATGCCGCTGTCCGACTCGATCGGCTTGGCGAGGCCGAAATCGGTGACGTGCGGCCTGCCCGCCGCGTCCAGCAGGATGTTCGACGGCTTCAGGTCGCGGTGCAGCACGCCGCGCTGGTGCGCGTGGTGGACGGCGCGGGCCACCTCGGCGAGCAGCGCCGCGGTCGCCTTCGGGTCCGCCTTGAACCGCGCCAGGTGCTTGTCGAGGCTTCCTCCGTCGATGCATTTCATGCCCAGGAACGGGTGTCCCCGGCAGGTGCCGACCTCGTAGACCGGAACGATCGCGGGATGGTCGAGGCGGGCGCTGAGCGACGCTTCCTGGGCGAACCGCTCCAGGTCCGCAGGCGACGCGGACGCGGCGGAGCGGACCACCTTGAGCGCGACGACGCGCTGCAGGCTGAGCTGCTTGGCCTTGTAGACGACCCCCATCCCGCCGTGGCCGAGGACTTCGAGCAGCAGGTAGTCGCCGAGGGCGGAGCCGAGGGGCAGGCCGAAGCCCTCGGCCGAGGCGGCGCCGCCCGCCAGCGTCCTCGAAGGCAGCGACGTGGTGCGGTCGGTTTTCAGCAGGTCGCGCAGCGGCTCGGTCCGCGACCGCAGCGCCGCCCAGTTCTCCAGGCAGGCGCGCAGCTTCGCCGGGTCGCCGGGGCAGCGGCGCAGGTACTGCTCCAGGTCGGGCGCCTCGCCGCGCTCCGCCTGCTCCAGCCAGTCGGCGAGGATCTCGCCGAGCTGCGAGTCCTCGGCTTCCCCGGCGTCCCGGTCGGGCGTTCCATGCGTCATGGCCCCGTCCCCCCCGGGTCCGCGTTGAGCTGCCTGCGCAGCTGCGCCAGCCCGCGGAAGATCAGCGAGGCGGCGGCCCCCCGCTTCCGCTGCAGCTGCTCGGCCGTCTCCGCCAGCGACAGCCCGCGCAGGTGGTGCAGCTCGACCGCCGCCCGCTGGTCGGCAGGGAGCTGGGCGAGCGCGTCGGCCAGCCGCACCAGCTCCTCCTCGCGCGAGGCCCGCTGGCTGGGGGACGAGTCCTCCGACGCCAGCCAAGCCTCGACGCGGACCGACGACTCCTCGAACGCCGCCTCCAGCGATCTCTCGCGCAGCACGTCGCGCTTCAGGGCGACGCAGCGGCGGATCTCGTCGGTGAGGTTGTTGGTGAAGATGCGCCGCAGCCAAACCAGCAGCTCCGCCTTGGTCTTGCCCGCGAACTCGCTCCAGTCCGTCGACGCCTCGACGAGCGTGAGCTGCACGACCCCCGACAGGTCGAGCTTGCCCAGGAAGCACGCGTCCAGTTCGAGCCGGCCCAGCAGGTGCAGGTACCTGCGGAACGGCTCCAGGGATTCGCTGCCCGCCTGACGGTCCATGTCGTTGCTCGAATCGGTGCGGCTCATTGAATGCTTGACGGTGGGCTGGCGCCAGGCCGAGCCGGGAAACGCTCCGCTCGTGCCCGCCGCATGTTTGATTTTACCCCACAACACCGGCGTGGGCGCGATTTTCCTGGCATGGAATCGACGAGTTGCGATTCCCTTGCAACCGGAATGGAGACACGTCGCACGGTGGGTCGACGAAGGAGGCCCGCCAGCCGCGACTCGCGAAAGCTTCCGTTGAAGCTTCAGCGACCCGGCTGGTGGGCCTCTCGTTGCTCGGCCCAGCGTGCGACGCATCGCCTTCCCCGTTGACAGGTTTGTCGCAGCACCCGCCGCTTCTGACGCCAGACGCTGACGCCAGACGCTGACGCGCGAAAATCCACTGTCCTCGACGCGAGGCCCCGTCTACAATCGCTCCGAGTTCCCCCTTCCACTCGGAAAGCGATCCGCATGGCCATCTCCCTGATGAAGCGACTCGGCCTGTGGCGGAAAGCGCTGTTCGGCCCGCACTTCTACTTCGACCTCGTCCGGCTCGCGCAAGGGCTGGTCGACGACGCTGCGCACCGCCTACCTCGTGGTGCTGCTGATCGGCGTGTCGCTGATGTACCAGAGCCTGGGGGACCGCGTCAGCTTCCGGCGGCTGGAGGATTTCGCCCGCTACGCCCAGCGCTACGCCTACACGATCATCGTCCTGCAGGACATCCTGGTGCTGCTGCTCGTCTCGGTCTATGTCTCGAGCGCCATCGCCGAGGAGGTCGGCAGCGGCACCATCGAGCCGTTGTTCCTGTCGCACCTGACCGACCGCGAGATCGTGCTGAGCAAGCTGGGCAGTCGGCTGGTCCAGGTCGGCGCGATCCTGCTGGGCAGCTTCCCGCTGCTCGTGTTCATGCACCTGTGGGGCAACGTCCCGGTGCCGCTGCTGCTCTACCACGAGGCGCACACCTTCCTCCTGGCGCTGAGCGCGGGCAGCGTGTGCATCTGGATCTCGGCCGACTCGCAGAGCGCCTTCCAGGCCATCACGCGCTCGTTCGCCGCCCTGTTCGGCCTCGGCGTCGCCGACGGCGCCTACGCCTACGCCGCGCCGTGGATGTGCAGCGGGTTCGGCCGCGACGGGCAGCCGTGGTTCTCGGTCGCGCTGGTTCCGCTGGTCGTGGCGCACCTGGCGATCGCGTACCACTTCGTGTTCAAGGCGATCAAGCGAACCACGCAGATCCGCCGCGAGGAGCGGAAGCTGCCCGCGAAGATGACCAGTGCGTTCGCGCTGGCGGACGTGTCGCACGCCGACCTGAAGAGGCCGGGCGTGGCGCGGAGGGCGTCGCGCATCCATCCGCTGGCGCTGCCGATCTCCGACAACGCGCTGTTCTGGAAGGAGTGCCTGAAGGACGGCTCGCGGTTCAGCCTGACGTGGCTGTGGCTGCTCGTGCCGCTCGCGGTGCTGCCCGCCGCCGCCGGAGTCTTCCGGCTGATCGGGCTTGCTCTCAACTCGGAAGAACTGCGCCGCGCCAGCAGCGTGCCGCTTTCGTTCACCTACAACTTCTACTTCATCGCCCTGGCGGCGTACCTGCTGGCGGTCGTGTTCCAGACGACGATGGCGGTCGCCGGCGAGCGCGAGCGCGACACGCTCGACTTCCTGCTGCTGATCCCCGACGAGCGGCGGTCGATCCTGTGGAACAAGTGGATCGGCCCGCTGTGGCGCAACTGGCCGATCCTCGCCGTCAGCGAGCTTGGCGCGGTCTTCGGCGGCCTGTGCGGGCTGTACTCGGCCGCCACGACGCTCTTCCTGCTACTGCTGCCGCTGCCGATCCTGCTGCTCCTCAGCGGCGTGGCGCTGTGGCTGTCGGTGCTCGCGCGGCGCGTGCTGCACGCCAACATCGCGATGGTCGCCTTCCTCGCCGGCATGCTGGTCGCCCATGTCGTGGCCAGCAGCTACGCCTTCGCGATCCTGCCGCACTACGTCGCGCTGGTGTTCGAGACCAACTTGAGCGACGTGGTGCAGTACAACACCACACGCGGGATGATCGCGATCCTGATCCATCAAGTTTCGCTGCTGGCGCTGGGGATCGTCGCCGTCCTGCTGGCGTTCCGCCGCTTCTCGTCCGTGCGCTGAGGACTTCGCCCATGCTCGGCCCGCACTTCATGATGGACATGCTCCGCCTGGCACGCAAGGGACGCACCACGTTCTTCCGCGTCCTGTACGTGCTGGTGCAGCTCGCAGCCCTCTATCTTTTGACGCGCGGCGGCACGCACGAGAACATGCGGATCAACGACTTCGCCCGCATGGCGCAGACGTTCTCCACCGTGATGCTGGTGCTGCAGAACGTGCTGATCGTGATGCTGTCGCCGATCTACTTCGCCAGCGTGATGGCCGAGGAACGCGAACTCGGCACGCTTGAGATGCTCGCCATGACGCACCTCACCGACTGGGAGATCCTGCTCGGCAAGCTCGGCGCCCGCGTCCTCACCGTCGCCAGCGTCGTGCTGGCCGGGCTGCCGATGCTCGCCATCGTCCACCTCTGGGGGGGCGTCGACATGGGCTCGCTCGTCTTCCACGTCGCCGCCACGCTGCTGCTTATCCTGTCGTGCGCCGGCATCTCGCTCTGGGCCTCCGTCGACGCCATCAAGATGTTCGACGCCTTCATGATGTCCTGCTCGATCCTCGTCGGCGCGGTGCTGGTCAGCTCGGTGATCGCCTTCGCGCTCGCCCACGCGGCGGCGGGCAGTTGGCTGTTCTACGGCGCGTCGCTGCTCTTCCTCGGCTCGGCGCACCTGTTCGTCGCCTGGTTCTTCTGCTTCTTCGCCGTGCAGAAGTTCCGTTACTACCGCCGCGTGGCGACCACGCTGTCGAAGCCGCAGTCGACGCTCCCCTGGCAGGCGACGCCGTCGCAGCGGCGCGGCTCGAAGCGGTCGCGCATCCACCCGCTCGCCTGGCCCATCCGGGGCAACGCCCTGAGATGGAAGGAGTGCGTCCTGCCCGCGCTCCCCCTCGCCCGCCACCAGTGGTGGGCTTGGACTCTTCTGCTCCTTGCGTGCGTTTTCGGCCTGGGGCTTCTGGCGACCCAGTCACGCGAGCCGCTCGGCCGCGCAGATGTCGCCTTCGTAGGCATGCTTCGCTTCCTCGCCTGCAACGGCTACGTCTGGACGCTGCTCGCCTACACGATGATGGTCGTTTTCCAGACAACGTCCAGCGTGGCCCGCGAGCGCGAGCAGATGACGCTCGACTTCCTGCTGCAGGTGCCGGACGACCGGCTCGACCTCCTCTTGTGGAAATGGCTCGGCCCGCCGCTGCGCAACTGGCCGTTCCTCGCCGTCGCCTGGATCGCGCTGGTCTTCGGCTTGACGGCGGGCTTCTTCGGCCCGCTGCAGTTCGCCCTGCTGCTTTTGCTGCCCCTGCCGTGGCTCTTCTTCCTCAGCACGTTCGCCCTGTACCTGTCGATCCGCTGCCCGCGCACGCTGAGCGCCCACATCGCCGCCGCGATCAGCCTGGCAGTGCTGCTGGTCGCCCACCTGTTCCTGCTGGGCGACCCCGGCATGATGATCGGCGGCACGCTCGCCCTGTTCATGCCGGAGCAATGGGACCACCGCTTCCACGGCGACATGTTGTTCTTCCTCGGCGCCCTCGCGGTCGAGTCGGCCGTGCTGCTGCTGCTGGCGGGCCTGTTCGGCTGGCTGGCGGTGCGCCGCTTCGAGCGCGGGGTGTCGTGAGACGCGTTCATGGCCGCCAAGTGTCCTCTTTGAGAACGTCTCGCTCGTAGGCTTTGATCGCTTCGGCAATCTGGTCGCGATGATCCGCGTCCAGCACCGCGTCGAGCGACTCGACCAGTTCTTCCGCCAATTTGACCGCGTTCTCCGCGTCGACACGGAACACGGAACGATGGGAGTCGTAGTCTGCTTCGTTGCGCCTGCCGCGCAGTTCGTTGAGCGACCGGCCTGCGTTCGAGATGGGCGCATCGCCGCAGTTCGACAGGCGACGCCAAAGATACGCATGGGCACGGTCGGCGCGAGGAACCTGGAAACCCAGGCCGTGCAGCCACTCGCAGGCGACGTGGAACACCGCGTAGTAGGCCCGGCTGACCGCGGATCGCCACTCGGCTTCTTCGTCGCCCGCAGCGAGATTCGACGCGACAGCCAGGAAGTCGCGAAAGTTCATGCGGGCCTCGACCGCAGGTGGACGCTGAATTCGCCGAGCATCGCCGAGGGACAGCACGCCGCCGACTCCGCGAGCCACTGGTCGCGGAGCCGTTTCTCCTCGTCGTAGCTCCTCCAGTTTCCTTCCACGGAGAACACGATCCAGCTCGACGAATCGGCTTCGGGATCGTGATGAAGATCCATGCCAATGGTCGCGTCGCCGAACACGCTTTGAAGGGTTTCGGCCAG
>JAYSSW010000473.1:0-8362 GCA_043720335.1 Planctomycetia bacterium | reverse complement strand
GCTGGAGACGAACAGGTCGAAGGAGAACGCGCCGACGAGTCGGTCGGCGCCGGCGCCGCCGATGAGGAGGTCGCGTCCGGCGCCGCTGAGGAGGATGTCGTCGCCGCCGCCGCCGAGCAGGACGCTGCGTCCGCCGCCGGCCTGGAGGACGTCGTCGCCGTCGCCGCCGTAAAGCCAGGTCGTGGCGCGGACGCGCTTCGAGACGAGGATGGTGTCGTTGCCGGCGTAGCCGAACACGACGACGCGGCTGGTGGGTCGGAAGGTTCCGCTGTGGACGCCGTTGATCCAGACGACGACGTCGTTGGGGCGCCGGCCGCGGTTGAGGACGATGCGGTCGTTGTTGTAGGTGCCGTCGACGACGAGCATCTTGCCGCCGAGCGGGTCGGCCTGCAGGCGAGGCGTGGAGGGGGAGACGGCGATGAAGACCTCGCCGATGTTGGGTCCGCCGCCGGCGGTGGTGCTGATGCGGTACTCGAACGAGTCCCAGCCGGCGAAACCGAAGGCGGGGGTGTAGGTCACGACGCCGGTGACGCGGTTGATCTTCACGACGCCGTGCTTGGGGGCGGAGTAGAGGGTGATGGAAGCGGGGTCCGCGGCGCTGCCGTCGCGGACCTCGTCGTTGGCGGCGACCTTGACGGAGACGGGGCGGACGGTCGAGGTGAACGCGAAGTCGTCGGCGGGGACGATGTCGTTGACCTCCACGGGAGCGTTGGGAGAAACGGTGACGTTCGCGACGTTGGAGGTGAGGCCGAGCGTGTTGCGGATGGTGTAGGTGAAGCTGTCCTGCTGCGGATTGGGGGGCTGCTGGCCCGGCGGCAGGCCGGGGGGCAGCAGGTAGTTGGGCGTGTAGAGCAGGATGCCGGTGGTCGGGTCCAGCGAGAGAATCCCGAACTGAGGGGCCGTCACCACCGTGATCGAGGACAGCACCAGGCCGCCGCCGGCGTTGGGATCGACGTCGTTCTCGAAGACGTTGAGCGGGGACGAAGTGTCGACGTTGTAGCCGAGGCCGTCGTCCGACGCGATCGGGGGGAGAGGGGCGCCGATGATGACACCCGGGCCGTGATCGGCGGGGACCAGGCGGCTCTCCAGCATCTCCAGCGTGGGGCGCGACCGCGCCGGGAGCGGGCGCGGCGCCCGTCCGGAAACAAGGCGAAGGCAGCGGCGGATCGCTTTCCTGGCAAGCTCGAACATGCGATGGCTCCTTGAAAAGGGGACGGACTGCAATGCCGTCGCGCTGGGGGGGTGGCGAGGACATACTCAGCGCGGCCAGGAACGAGACGGTCTCAGACTCCACTAACCCTGAGCGCAAGCGAGGGGATCACCGTGAGCCGAGTTGGCGAAAATTATCTTTCGGCGAGTCGTTGAGCGATCCCCTCGCTTGCGCTCAGGGTTAGTGGAGTTCATCGATGCCTCATTCCCGACTGCACAACGTAAGAGCAGTGACACTTCGATGTCAAGGAAAAAACGACCCCAGGCGGTCGCGGCGCCGCTGCCACGCCGAGGCGTCGAGAAAGCGGAGCGCTCCGTCGTCGTCCAGTTCCAGTCCGGTGACGACCTGCGCCCACAGCGCGAGGTCCGCCGCGGAGCCTGCCAGCGCGGGGGGCGTCTCCCAGAGGGCGGCCGTGCCGTTGAAGCTGGCGGTGGCGGCGAGGTCGCCTTTCGGGCTGGCGACGAGCGCCGCGATCTTGCCGTGGACGAACGCCGGGCCGATGGGCAGCGCGGTCGGCGCGTGCCAGCGGCGGGCGGTCCCGTCGTAGCTCCCGGTCAGCAGGGTGCGGCCGTCGGGGCTGAACGCGACCGCGCGAACGAGGTCCTGGTGCTGCATGGGGGGGCCGAGCGGCGCAGCGGTGGCGACGTTCCAGAGCCGGGCGGCCTTGTCGTTGCCGCCGGACAGCAGCATGGTCCCGTCGGGGCTGACGGCGATCGTCTTGACGCCGCCCTGGTGCCCGGCGAGCGTTCGCAGCGGCGCGCCGGTCGGCACCTGCCAAAGATGGATCAACGCGTCGCGGTTGTCGGCGGTGAAGGCGATCTGGCCATCCCGGCTGAAGGCGACCGCCTCGACGGGCCCCTCATGGGGGAGGATGGTCGCGGAGGGCGGATCGCTCGCCACGTCCCAGAGCCGCGCCGTGGTGTCCGCGCTGCCGGTCAGGACGAAGCGGCCGCCGGGATGGACCGCGAGCGCCTGCACAATTCCGCAGTGGCCGAGCGAGGCCAATTCCTGGCCTTTTTCGAGATCCCAGAGCGTGGCCGCGCTTTCGGAGCCGGTCAATAGGCGTTTGCCATCCCGATTGAATTGGAGCGAGTAGACGTGCGCTGGATGACGCAGAGAAACCGACGGGGCGCTGTCGCCAGCCTTCCAGAAACGAGCGTCGGTTGAACTGGCGGTGCAGAAGCGTTTCCCGTCCGGACTGAAGGCCACTGCACGAACGATGAATCCATTCTTCATGGAAGCGCCGTCCTGGGCGCCCGTGGCGGTGTCCCATAGCCGAGCGGACTGATCGAGGCTGCCGGTGAGCAAGCGCTCGCCGTCCGGGCGGAACGCCAGCGTGCGGACCTCGGCGCCGTGCTTGAGGAACGGGCCGCGGCGCACGCCGTCCGGGCGTCCCCACAGCCGCACGGTTCCGTCGACGGTGAGCAGGGTCCGGCCATCGTTGCTGAAGGCGCAGGCGCGGACGGCGCCTTGGTGGGAGAGGGGCGAACCGGCCGCCCCGCCGCTGGCCGCCGACCAGAAGCGCGCCGTCCCGTTCGCGCCGCCGCTCAGCAGCAGCTGCCCGTCCGCGCTGAAGGCCATGCTTTCGATCGGCTCAGGGTGTGGCAGCGGCGAGACGATGGGCAGGCCGTTTTCCGCGTTCAGCAGATGCACGGTCCTGGAAATGAGGTTGCATCGGACCGCGAGCCGTTTGCCGTCGGCGCTGACGGCCGTGGCGAGGATCGAGCCGTCGAGCGCCACGGGGGGATGCGCCGGCTTGGCGGTCGCGGTCTGCCATTGGTGCAGCTTGCCCGCCGAGGTCCCGGTGAACAGCCGCGCGCCGTCGGGGCTGAACGTCGCCGTGGTGACGGCCGTGGCGTGGACGAGCGGCGGGCCGGCGGGCAGCGCGGTGGCGACGGTCCAGAGGTGGGCGCTGCCGTCCGGGCTGGCCGTCAGCGCCAGGCTGCCGTCGGGGCTGAAGCTGGCGAGCGTGACGCGGTGCGCGTGGGGCCAGGGGGGCGAGCGGGCGGGCTTGCCGGCGTCGGCGTCCCAGAGCCGCGCGAGCTTGTCGTCGGCGCCGGTCAGGACGAGCTTGCCGTCGGGGCTGATCGCGGCCGACCAGACCTTCGACGCGTGCGGCAGCGGCGCGGAAGCCAACTGCCCGTCGGCCACGTTCCAGACGCGGACCAACTTTGACGTGGCGCTGAGCAGCCGTCGGCCGTCCGCGCTGAACGCGAGCGTCCACACGGGGCCTTCATGGGGCAGCGTGTGCAGCACGCGCCCTTCGTCGCCGCTCGCCGTCGAGGAAAGCTGCACGTTGTTGTTGGACAGGGCGGCGGCGAGAAGATCGGCGCGCGGCGCGAGGACCGCCGTCGACACGTAGCTTCCGTCGGCGGGCTGCACGACTTTCCGCAGGGGCCAATGGCTGCGGCTCCACGCGGCCAGGTTGAAGCGGATCGCCGATTCGAGATCGGCCTCCTCCGCCTCGACCGCAGCAACGAGCGCGCGGGCCAGCGCGACCAGCCCCCGGCCGACCTCGCCCTGCTCGCAGTGGATCAGCCCGTTGTCGAGCGCCAGCCGCACCGCCGAGCGTCGGGCGTCCTTCAGCGCCTTCTCCTTCCCCTTCTGTTCGTGGAGAAGGTTCTTGTTGTACGCGCCGAGGTCGTACGCAGCCTGGTGCTGCTGCAGCGCCACCACGAACGAGAACACGGTGACCGCCACGAGCAGCAGCAGCACCGACGCGATCAGCCCCGTCCGCGCGGGATGGCGCCGAACCCACATCCACGCGCGCTCCGCGCTCCCCACCGGCCGCGCCGCGATCGGCTCGCCGCTGCGCCAGCGGCGCAGGTCGTCCGCCAGCGCCTCCGCACTGGCGTAGCGCAGCTCCGGCTCTTTCCGCAGGCACTTCAGGCAGATCGTCTCCAGGTCGAGCGGCGCCTGGGGCTGGAGCGCACGCGGCGCGGCCGGCTCCTGGCTCCGCACCTGCTCCAAAGTCTCCGCCTTCGTCGCCCCCCGGAACGGCGGGCGCCCCGTGAGGCACTGGTACAGGATCGCCCCCAGCGAATAGATGTCCGCTGCGGGGCCGGCGGCGTGCGCCAGGCCGCGCGCCTGCTCCGGCGCCATGTAGCTGGGGGTGCCGAGCACGTCGCCGAGCTGCGTCTGGCCGCTGTCGACGTCGAGGTGCCGGGCCAGTCCGAAGTCCGACACCTTGGGCGTGCCGTCGCTCCCCATCAGCACGTTCGCTGGCTTGAGGTCGCGATGCACGACGTTGCGGCTGTGCGCCAGCTGCATCGCCCGCGCCAGCGCTTCGACGATCCGGGCGGATTCGTCGCCGAGCAGCGGGCGGCCCGCCAGCTTCTGCGCCAGGCTGCCCCCCTCGACGAACTCGAGCGCGCAGTAAGGCAGGCCGTCGGCTTCGCCCACCTCGTGGATCTGCACGATGTTGGCGTGCTGCAGGCGCGCCACCGCCGCCGCCTCGGCCTTGAAGCGCGAGCGTTCGTCGCTCCCGGCGTGGCTGCCGCTCAGGATCATCTTGAGCGCGACGACGCGGTTGAGGGCGAGATGCTTCGCCTTGTAGACGACCCCCATGCCGCCCCGGCCCAGGACGCCGAGGATCTCGTATCCAGCGACTTTCACCGCCGGGTCGAGGAAGTCGGCGGCATCGCTGGGGCGGAAGGACGCCGTCGGCGACGACTCGCCCGCGCCGCCGGACGTTTCGGTCCCGGCGCCGGGCGGGTGCAACTGCGTCGCGTGCGGGTCGTCGGGGCCCATGGGGGATGGCTCCAAGGGAGAAACGACTTCCCGTGTCGGGCTGACTCCGCGATGGGCGTCCCTCTCCTTTCCGGGGAGAGGGATCGGGGACAAAGAATCACGCGCCAAGCCCCACCATGAGCAACGCGATTGGTGGGGGTCGGCAGCGAGCGCTGACTCACCCCCAGGAATCGCTTCGCTCATCCTGGGGCTTGGCGCGTGATTTTCTGTCCCCGACGTGGGATGCGCCCGCGCTCCGCTGCGCGTCGCGGCGAAACGTCGCGCTACTTCTTCAGGTCCCAGATCTTGACGACGCCGTCGTTGCCGGCGGAGACGAGCTGGGCGCCGGTGGGGGTGAAGACGAGGGCGGTGACGGTGCCGAGGTGGGCCTTGATCGTCTGGAGCTGCTTGCCGGTGGCGGCGTCCCAGATCTTGATCGACTGGTCCCAGCCGCCGGTGGCGAGCCTGGTTCCGTCGGGCGAGAGGGCGAGCGCCCAGATGCCTTCGCCGGCCTTGATCTCGCTGGCTTCCTTGTTGGCCTCGGCGTCGTAGACCTTGACCAGTCCGTCGAGGCTGGCGGCGAAAAGGCGCTTGCCGTCGTTGCTGAAGACGACGGCGGTGAAGTCGCGGCCCGGCTCCTTGACGAGGGTGACTTTCTCCTTGTCGTCCTTCTTGTCCTTGTCCTTGGCCTTGGGCTCCTTCTTCTCGACGGTGGTTTCGACCTTGAAGGTGGCGATCTCCTTGCCGGCGGCGTCCCAGATCTTGACGCTGCCTTCGGCGCCGGCGGTGGCGAGCTTCTTGCCGTCGGGGCTGAAGGCGACGCCGTGGACGGCGCCGGTGTGCCCCTTGAGGGTGGCCACTTCCTTGCCCGAATCGGCCTCGCGGACGATGACGGTCTTGTCCTCGCTGGCGCTGGCGATCAGCTTGCCGTCCTTGCTGACGGCGAGCGACTCCAAAGTTTCGCCGTGCCCCTTGAACGCGGTGAGGAGCTTGCCGGCCTTGGCGTCCCAGACCTTGATCTCGCCCTCCCAGGCCTTCTTCTCCTTGTTCCATTTGCCGTTGCTGGCGTAGATCTTGTCGCCGACGAGGAGCATGCCCTTGACGTTGTCGGTGTGCCCCTTCAGCGTCTGGATGTCCTTCTTGTCGGCCACGCTCCAGATCTTGACGGTGCGGTCGCGGCTGGCGGTGACGAGCGTCTTGCCGTCGGCGCTGAGGGCGATGACGTTGATCCAGTCCTTGTGGGCCGGGATCTCGACCGTCGCCGCGTCGGGCTTGAACGGCTCCGGCTTCTTCTCCTCGATCTTCTTCTCTTCCTTCTTCTTGTCGTCGGCCTTCTTGTCGTCCTTCTTCTCTTCCTTCTTCTTGTCGTCGACCTTCTTGTCGTCCTTCTTCTCTTCCTTCTTGTCGGTCTTCTTGTCCTGGGCGGCCGCGTCGAAGGTGTTGCACACCAGGCAGGCGAGCAGGCACGCAGACAGGAGGAGCAGGGCGCGTTGCGAAATGCGTTTCATCGGCAGGGTTCCTCGTCTCGGTGGGAGGGATACGGGGTCAGGATACGATCCGCAGCGGACTTCGTTCAGCAGACGAATAGGGCTGCGGAAAGCCGTCACCCCGGCCCGATTGTCGCACATCGCGCGCGCGGTTGCAACGATATACGACGGTGGTCGCAGGAACTCAGGAACTGACCGGGCCGCCGCTGCGCGGGCGATTCCGCCGCGCGATCGAAGCCGAAGCGACTATGCTTCCGCACTTGAAAATGCCGGCATACTCCTGTCCGGCATCCGCCTCGGCGTTCCCTTCGTCGATGCAAGCTGCTCCGGCGTGATCTTGGTGCCGATCAGGTCCGCGTCGCTCAGGTACGCGCCGCGCAGGTCCGCGCCGCGCAGGTACGTGCCGCGCAGGTCCGCGCCGCTCAGGTACGCGCCGCTCAGGTCCGCGCCGCTCAGGTTCGCGCCGCTCAGGTTCGCGCCGCTCAGGTCCACGCCGTGCAGGTCTGCGTGCATCAGGTTCGCGACGCGCAGGTCCAGCCAGCCAAGGCTTCGCGGAGCGACGATGCGATCGTTCCATTCGCCTTGGCCCATCAAGCGAGCTAGCCAGTTTCCCATCAACAGATGATCGACCGACTTGTCAGCCTGGTATTCCTGCAACATGCTAGGCTCGACCGTTTCCTTCGTCGCTAGCGCAGCGCTGTGGGCGTGGTGCCA
Source organism: Planctomycetia bacterium (assembly GCA_043720335.1). Taxonomy (GTDB): domain Bacteria; phylum Planctomycetota; class Planctomycetia; order Gemmatales; family Gemmataceae; genus JAYSSW01. Next base: position 1,222 of record JAYSSW010000473.1, on the reverse strand, counting down.
GGCGAGCAGCGCCTCCTCGGCGTGGATCGCGTGGCGGTTCATTTCGCCGAACGTGCGCAGCTCGCGGAGTTGCTCCATCGGCATGGCGTCGCGCAGCATCGTCCGCAGCCAACGGATCAGCGTTTCCCGACCTTTGCGCAAGCCAACCAGATCACCGACGTTTCGCTGCGCGACCTGCTTCATCCAGTCGAAGATTTCAAGATCGAGTCGGGTCGGGCCGTACAGTTTGGCCCAAGCGGCCAGGGCGTCGGTGTCGCTCAGCGGGCGCCGATCCTGGGTCGCGTCTTTGACCAGTTCTCTCAGGCGCCGAAAGAGGGCGCAGGCCGTGAGGTACTCGCCGAACGACTTGTGGGTGAACTCGAAAACCTCGTCGCCGCCCAGCCGTTTGGCCTGCACATAGAAGCCGAGCATGACGCGGAGCAGCCCGGAATGGACGTTGTTTTCGAGATCCTTCAGCGTCCGTTTTTGATCGTCGCGCAGCGCGGCCTCGATCTGCGTGAGCGTGGCCGCCCGCCCCGCCTGCTGCCAGGCGACCAGGGCGATGTCTTCGAGCAGTTCGCGAACGTGCGTCGCCGCCATGCCGTCCGAAGCCCGATGCTTGGCGTGCGTCGCATCCTTGTGGACCCAGGGCTGCTTGTCGAGCACATCGTCCAGCAAAGTTTCAAACAGATCCGCGCGGGTCATTTCGCCGGCGAACATCGCGGGATGCTTGACGAAAGCCAGCCCAACCAGCACGCTCAGCAGGGGTTCCGCCGTGATGTCGGCGTGAACGTTCTTCTTCACGCCGTCCGGCATCGAAGTACGAGTGTCTTTCCTGACAGCGAAGAACTTTTGCCACCATTCATCGCGCTGGTCGAGCGCCGCCAGATCGGCGTTGTCGAAGTGATCGTCGTCTTTTTTCTGGATCGCGGTGAAAGACTGCAGGTTGAGGAACTGCTCCTCCGGCAGCTTGTCGGCGCGGAACAGCGCTTCGGTCGCCCCCGCCATCGCGATAGGCCGGCCGACCAGCAGCATGGCGACGGGGCGCGACGCATGGTTCTCGCGCACCCAGGTGCACAACGTGGCGACGAACTCGCGCGCCGCTTCGGCGCCGACCTTTCCCCCCAGCGACAGTTCGTCGAGGCCGTCGAAAATCAGCAGCAGCAGCGGTTCTTGCTTGTCACCGGTCGGCTTCAGCAGCCCGGTCGGCAGCGGCGGGATGTGGAACTCGCAGAACTGGTCG
>JAYSSW010000472.1:0-4004 GCA_043720335.1 Planctomycetia bacterium | reverse complement strand
GACACGTTGTAGAACAGCTGCCCCGACTTGCGCAGCAGGAACGGCTCGGCATGCAGCCCGGCCTTCGTCCGCTTGTCCAGCTCGGCCAAGACAGCGGGCTTGGTGTCCTCCAGCACGCAGTCGAGCCGTCGCAAAACGCAAAAAGGCAAGATGACCTTGCCGTATTCGGACTGCCGGTAGTCGCCCCGCAACAGGTCCGCAACGGACCAGATGAAGGACGACAGGTTGGGTTCGTTCATGGGCGATCCGAGGCAAGTGTCGTTCCGGGGCGAAAAGTCGCCAGAGGCGGCTATTATGCCAGCCCCCACGCCAGAAACAACACCTTTCCAGGGCCATCAACGCATTGCGGCCCGCTGCTTGCCTATTGCATGGGGCGCGGCGTGCGGTACGGTCCAAAGAACGGGCGGACGCGTCCGTGTCGTGGTCGGTCAGGTAGTCGACCAGCGGCCGGCGGACGTGTTCTTCGGCAGGGTCGGTGAAGCCTGCCCGCACCCGTGACAGGTTGCGTTCCATCTCGGCGGCCAGTGGCGGCGATAGGAGGGTTTCGGCATGGTCGTGACAGGCTCCCGCATGGCCGAACCAGTACCGTGCTGGATTATCGGCTTGTGGACTGCACCAGACCAGGCTGGGGAGAGCGCCGGAAGGCGTTCTCGGAAAAGGACTTCCGTCCAGTGCCCCCTGTAGGACTCGAACCTACAACCCGCTGATTAAGAGTCAGCTGCTCTGCCATTGAGCTAAGGAGGCGTGTCTTTTCATCTTATGGTCCCCCTCCATCCAGCGACAAGGGGGTTGCGCCGAAAAATCAGCTCCGCACCAGCTTGCGGAACAGGAAGACCGCCGCAACCAGCAGCACGCCGTTGGCGATCCAGATCACCAGCGCGGGGTCGGCCTTGCCGGCGCGGGCGAAATTCACCGTGCAGAGCATCAGCGGGTAGTACATCGTCACGATCGGCAGGAAGCACGTCATGAACGCGCTCAGGTAGTCGCTCTTGCTGAACCAGATGCCGACCGGGCAGCCGACCAGCACGAAGCACAGGCAGCCCAGGGAGAACGCCGGACGCATGTGCAGCTCGGCGTCGAGGCTGTAGAGCTGCTGGTCGCGATGCTTCTTCTCGTTGCGCAGGTGCTGGATCTGCTCCGGGTAGGCGGGTTCGCCCTGGCCCAGGTTGATGCGCATCTGCGTCGTGGCGATGTCCTGGTCGATCTTGTCCTTCTCGGCGCGCAGCAGCGCCCGTCTCTCCAGCAGCTCGTTCCAGGTCATGTCCGAGGCGCGAGTCTTGCTCTGCATGCCGAAGTTCTCCGGCAGGTCGACCGGCCAGATCTTGTCGGCGACGATGGCCCCCAGGCCCCCCTCGGCGTTGGCGATGTAGCAGTCGCGCATGTGGACCATGATTTTCTTGTGCGCCAGGTCGACGCGCAGCTCGGCCTCCTTGGCGCGGGCGATCACGTCGAACTGCTTCGTCTGGGCGTTGCGGCGCATGAACTGGGCGTCGATCAGCTTGCGGCCCGACACGCGCTTGACGTAGATCTCGTAGTCGATGCCCGGATGGCGGATGGCGCCGTCCTTCTTGAGCAGGCCGTACAGAACCTCCTCCATGTCCTTGAGGAACTGGTTCTTGAGGATATGGTGCGTGATCGGGATGACGTTCAGGTAGAAGCACAAGGTCAAAGCACTGGTGAGCAGGCCCAGCACGACCGCCGGCATGATGATGTGGCGGATGTGGATCCCCGCCGCCTTGAGGGCGAGGATCTCGTTGTCGGCGGAGAGCCGACCGTAGACGATGCAGACGGCGAACAGCGTGGTGGTCGGCAGGGTGTAGGGCATCATGCTGGGGATGAACAGCGGGATGGCGAGCAGGATCTGGCCCGGCCCCAGCCCCTTCTGCGTCGCCTCGGCGACCACGCCCCCCATGACGACCAAGCCGGTGAGGGCGAGGAAGGCGAGGAAGAAGACGCGGAACAGGTCGTAGAAGATCGTTCGCTGCAGAATCCCGGGAAACACGCCAGACTCCGCATAGAGGAATAGGCAGACTCGGCCAGCTGGACAGCCTGGGCAGAACCCGCCTTCGGACGCAGCCAACCGTCATCGGTATGGATCGTCTCCGCTATACGCCATCCTCCAGGAATTCTCAATTCGTCTTTTCACGGACGCGAAATCGGGCTGCTGCTTCGCGAGGAGCCTGGCACTTGGTTGCTGCAAATTTCCACGCCCTCACGTCCTCGTGGGTTCTGCCGTTGGAAAAGTCGATCCATCAAGGCGACAGCCCGCTGTTTCCAGCGGGCTGTGGCTTGGGGAGACGGATATCGCGGCGAAGGTTCGCTAGTACTCGCTGTTGACGAAGCCGTCGCTCTTGTGGACCATCTGGGTGAGGATGGCGGCGGTGACGCTGTACGGGATCATGCGGACGGAGCCGTCGGCGAAGGCGGCCATGACGCCGGCGGAGTGCCCGGAGCCGATCTCGTAGCCGTTGACCACGCCGACGGCGTCGCGCTGGGCGCCCCAGGCGGTGCAGCGGATGACGTCGGGGTCCCAGCCGTCGGCCCAGCCGGAGTCGTCGTGCCAGTCGCCGCTGGTGTAGCGGGAGAGGTCGAGTCGTTTCTCGGTGAGCATGATGGTGTTGGAGGTGCCGTCGGAGATGGAGGCCATGTTGGAGGGGGAGCCGGCGGTGTAGGTGCGGACGATGACGCCCTTGTACTGGGCGGTGGTGGGGACGCCCCAGATGTTGCCCATCCAGAGGTCGTTGTCGTTGCCGGGGGTGGTGGCGCAGTAGTCGCCCATGTAGCGTCCGCCGACGAGGGTCAGGCCGCGCCGCGAAGGGCAGTTGTAGATGGAGACGGGGAAGTTCCAGGGGTCGGTGCGCTTGCCGATGGCGGCCTGCTCGATGAAGGGGAGGATCTGAAAGCCCCAGCTGGCTTCCTGGGTCCGCGCGCCGGCGGGGGAGCCGTTGACGAAGGTCGGCACAGCCCAGGGGGTCGTCCCGCCGGACGGGAACATCTTGAACGTGTCGTGCATGCCGTGCGTGGCGAGGCCCATCTGCTTCAGGTTGTTGGTGCATTGCGTGCGGGCGGCGGCTTCGCGCACCTTCTGCACGGCGGGGACCAAGAGGGAGATCAGGATCGCGATGATCGCGATCACGACCAGGAGTTCGATCAGCGTGAACCCCCTGCGCTTGGAAGAAGAAACCATGCGAACCTCCTGCGAAAACGAGAGATGAGAAAAAGGCGCCGGACGGGGAATACCGCCGGGCCTGGAGAACACGAAAACGGGATGCTGCTTGTCATCGGCCTGGGGGCCGGGGATCATTTCACGAGTTCCTTGAATTCCGCCTCGTCGACCTCGCGGACCTGCCCGGTCGCCAAGGCGACGTAGCGCTTGCCGCCGACGCCGGTCTTCTCGTGGGCCATCACGGTGGAAGGCCCGGTCGATTTCAGCCCGTAGCGGACGACGACCGCCTCCTGGTCGCGCGGCGAGGTGAACAGCTTGTCGAGGTCGGCTTTGTCGTCCTGCGAAACGATGTAATCCTTGAACTGCTTCTCGTTGGCGGGCGCCTGTCCCTTGTTGCGGCTGATGTACTTGCCGAAGTAGACCGCCAGCGCGTGCATCTGCTTCTCTTCGGGGGTGGCCTGGTTGCCGCCAGGACAGCCCGTCAGGAGCAGCGAGAAAGCGAACAACGCCAGCAGGGCTGACAAACGGACGCGCATCATGGAACAACCTGAAGACATGGAGGGGAGCGAAAGATACGGGAAAGGCGAGTCTTCGTCCCCTCAATGTCCATTATGGTCCAACCCGCAGGCCGAAGGCAAGCGGAAAATGAATCTTTCATGAAACGAGGAAGTGGGCGGTGGAGCGAGCGGCGGAGCAAAAAGTCATGCCGAGGAGAAAAAAAAGAACTCGCCGAAAACTTCGCCGCCGGCGCGGGTGCCGAGGGCCTGCCAGGTGGCCGGGGGCGACGGAGTCGGCGACGAAGCGGACGGTGCCGTCCTCCATGGGGGCGTTGACTCCG
>JAYSSW010000471.1:0-1797 GCA_043720335.1 Planctomycetia bacterium | reverse complement strand
GTTCCCGCGCTCCGCTGCGCGTCGCGGCTAAACATTCCTACGACCGCATGCGCTCCTGCACGACGGCGGCGACCTCGCTGATCGCGATGCGCACCTGCTTCAGCGTGTCGCGGTCGCGGATCGTCACCGTCTGGTCCTTCAGCGAGTCGCCGTCGATCGTGATGCAGTACGGCGTGCCGATCTCGTCCTGCCGGCGGTAGCGCCTTCCAACCGCTCCCTTGTCGTCGTAGTAGACGTTGAAGCTCGACTTCAGCGAGCGGTAGAGCTGCTGCGCCACCTCCGGCATGCCGTCCTTGTTGACGAGCGGGAAGATCGCCGCTTTGAAGGGGGCGAGGCGTGGGTGCAGCCGCAGCACGACGCGCTCCTCCATCTTGCCGTCCTTGTCGGGGGCTTTGTCTTCGCTGTAGGCTTCGCAGAGGAAGGCGAGGGTGGCGCGGTCGGCGCCGGCGGACGGCTCGATGACGTGCGGGATGAACCGTTCGCGGGTCGCCTCGTCGAAGTAGGCCATGTCCTTGCCGCTGCCCTTGTATTTCGGCTTGCCGTCGGGGCCGATCTCGACGATCAGCTTGCCGTCCTTGTCCTTGACGAGCTTGCCTTCGGAGTGGCTGCGCAGGTCGAAGTCGGAGCGGTGCGCGACCCCTTCCAGCTCGCCGAACTCGCCGGCGGGCATGAACGGGAAGGCGTACTCGATGTCGGCGGTGCCGCAGGAGTAGTGGGCGACCTCGTCGGGGGCGTGGTCGCGCAGCCTCAGCCGGTCGCGCGACAGGCCGAGCTTCAGATACCAGTCGTAGCGGCGGTCGCGCCAGTACTGGTACCAGAGCGGCGACGACTGCGGATGGCAGAAGAACTCGATCTCCATCTGCTCGAACTCGCGCGAGCGGAAGGTGAAGTTGCGCGGCGTGATCTCGTTGCGGAAGCTCTTGCCGACCTGGGCGATGCCGAACGGGATCTTCACGCGGCTGCTGTCGACCACGTTCTTGAAGTTGACGAAGATGCCCTGCGCGGTCTCGGGGCGCAGGTAGGCCGTCCCCTCTTCGCCGCTGAGCGCGCCGACGTAGGTCTTGAACATCAGGTTGAACTCGCGCGGCTCGGTCAGCGAGCCTAGCTCCTTGGCGTCGGGGCCCAGCACCTCGGCGAAGTCCTTCACCGTAGTCAGGCTGACCAGCTCCCCCTTCCACAGCAGCTGTTCCGCGTTCTTGGCCCGCAGGTCGAAGAACTTCAGCGCCCGCTGCTCGACTTCTTTTTCGGGTTCCTGGCTGTCGGTAAAGACGCTGACGAAGACGGTTTTGCCCTTCGCCTCGACCCAGCGGCCCTTCACCTGGTCGTGGCGGTAGCGTTTCTTGGTCTCCTTGCAGTCGACCATGAAGTCGTGGAACAGGTCGTAGTGGCCGGAGCACTTCCAGACCTGCGGGTGCATGATGATGGTGCAGTCGAGGCCGGTCATCTCGTAGCGCGCGGGGGCGCCGGGCAGGACGCCGATGTCGTCGTGCCCGCTGACCATGTCGCGCCACCAGGCCTCTTTCACGTTGCGCTTCAGCTCGACGCCGAGGGGGCCGTAGTCCCAGAAGCCGTTGAGGCCGCCATAGATCTCGCTCGATTGGAAGAGGAACCCACGCCGCTTGCAGAGCGACACCAGCTTGTCCATGTCCATGGCGGAATAAACCTCGGTTGGTTGCGGAGCGTCCGTTGCTTCTGTTCTAGGATGCAGCAGGGAGAAGGGGAGACAGGGAGACAGGGAGGATAATCGAAATATCAAGCCCGCTGCCGACTGAGGCGGCGGGGTCAACACCTGGTTCG
>JAYSSW010000470.1:0-1798 GCA_043720335.1 Planctomycetia bacterium | reverse complement strand
GAACTCCGCCTCGCGGGCGGTCGACGACCGGGCCTTCACCAGCTTGTCGGTCGCCTCGGCCAGCTGCTTCACGCGGACCTCATAGGTGCTGTCGAACTCCTTGCGCTGCTTCTGGATCTCGACCAGCCGGTCGCTGGAGTGCTTCAGGTCGTTGGTCATGTCGCGCAGCCGCAAGATCATGTGGCGGTGCTTGTCGAGGAATCCGTCGGTGCGGGCGATCGTGTCATTGGCGTTCTTCGCGGCCAGCAGGTAGCCTTCGCGGTCCTCGGAGACGGCGGCGACGACGCGGTCCTCCAGCGTCTTGAACGAGCGCGCGTAGCCGAGCGCGGCAATGGTGAACTCCTGCACCCCAAGCGCGATCTGCGCACGCTCCATCGCCTTGTCAATGACGGGTCGTTCTTCGAGAGGAACGCGGGCCTGGGCGATGGCGAACATCAGGAAGCCGGCCGAGTGCCGTTTCTGGGCGGTGCTCTGCCCCTTGCCGTCCATCTCCTTGCCGAGATGGACTTCGCCGCTGACGGTGGCCGCCGTGGCGTTCTGCAGGCGGGCTTCGAGCAGCGCCTTCAGGCTGTCGATCTTGTACGTCTCCAGGTCGGCGACCTTCTCGACGGTGAACTTCTCCAGGTCGCCCGGCTGGAAGATGTTGACCGGGGCGAGGATGTCGGTGTACATGCGGCGCTGCAGCGCGTCCTTGAGCAGCGCGTCCAGCTCCGGCCCCTTGGCAGATTTGATCTTCTGTTCGAGCGTCTTGACGGCGTAGACGTTCCACGACAGCGGCAGCAGGATCGACGCCACGGCGGCCCGCTTCGCGTCGTCCGGCGCCTTCGCGAACTTCGCCAGCACCTCGTCGGCGGCAACGTCGATGGCGTTCGGAACGGAGGACGCGAGCCGCTTCATCTCGGCTTCCAGCGTGCCGACCGGCTCGCCGACCGACCTGAACACGTCCTTCTGGATCTCCGGCGTCAGCAGGCTGGGCCGAATCCAGAAAGCGAGCGGCTCGTCGACGGCCTGGAAATCGCCCTTCGCCGTGACGCTGCGTGCGCTGTCGCGGATCGCGTCCTTGATCTGGTCGCTAGACAACCGCAAGCGCGGCCTCGACACCTGGTAGACGGAGGGGAAGTCTTCCTCCTCCGCCAGAGGCAAGCCCCAGACGACCAAATGGTTGCGGAAGACGTAGTACGACCACTCCTGCCGCTTCTGGTAGTTCATGAACAACAGCGTGAAGAACACGCCGGCCATCACCCAGTTGAGCAGGATGAGGACCAGGTTGGCGGTGCTCAGCTTCGGCTTGGGGGGCGCGTCCCGTTCCGGCGTGTCGTCGTCATCGAAGTCGTCGTCCGCCATGATGCCACCGCTGTGAGTTGACAAACCGTTCACGAACCCTGCCCCAAGGAAGAGGGCGGGCCTGCCCTCCATTGTGACCAATTCTTGAGCAATTGCCAAGCGAATTGCGCGAGGGGCGTCGCCGAAGTCGTTCCGGGCTGCCGAAACTGCGCGATGGACCGGTTGTGCGGGAAGCGCCGCTCTGTCATCGATCATCGGATCGGTGAAACAAGTCCGGGCTTGAGCGACGAGCGAAGGTTCAAATGATCCTCTCAAGGAACTGCCTTCTTCCCGATCGTTCCTTCGCGTGGTCCCGCTTCTCAGCCCTGAGCCCGAAGCGCGAGCGAGGAAAGCCGCGCGACGGTGCGGGCCAGCGGAACGGCGACTCGCGCTGCGAGAGCCGCGACTCGCGCTGCGAGAGCCGCGACTCGCGCTGCGAGAGCCGCGACTCGCGCTGCGAGAGCCGCGACTCGCG
>JAYSSW010000469.1:0-8389 GCA_043720335.1 Planctomycetia bacterium | reverse complement strand
CTTCCAAGGCGGCTTCGGCGGCGGCGGCCAGTTCCAAGGCGGCTTCCAAGGCGGCTTCCAAGGCGGCTTCCAAGGCGGCTTCGGCGGTGGCGGCCAGTTCCAGGGCGGCTTCCAAGGCGGCTTCGGCGGCGGCGGCCAGTTCCAGGGCGGCTTCGGCGGCGGCGGCGGCGGCAACTTCGGCGGCGCCAACTTCAACGGCGGCGGCTTCGCCGGCAGTTTCAACGGCTCCCTCGGCGCCCTCGGCGCCACCCAGGCCGTCGGACTCATCGAAGTCATCACCCGCGTCGTCGCCCCAGGCGAATGGTTCATCACCCAGCAACCGAACCCCTTCGCTCCCCAAGGCGTCATGGGCGGCTTCTTCGGCTTCCCCGGCGGCGGCGGCTTCGGCATGATGGGCATGGGCATGGGCATGATGGGCATGATGGGCGGCAACATGATGGGCATGGTCGGCGGCGGTCCTCCCCCCGCCCCCATCGCTGAAGGCGGTCCCGCCGACATCCAGCAGGCCAACACCATCGAATTCTTCCCCCCGGCACTCGCCATCATCGTCCGGGCGCCCTCCCGCATCCACACCTCCGTCCTCGGCGGCATCATCGGCGGCAAGGCCAAACGCGCCGAAGCCGCCGCCCAGGCCGAGATGCGCAACCTCGACCTGATCGCCAGGCGCCCCGAACGCGACCCCAAGGTCAACATCGCCGGCGCCCAGGAAGGCGACAAGAACCCCAAGGTCGTCGCCAAAGGCCCCAAGAAGGGCAGCCATGACGACATCGATCCCAAGGCCTGGCAGGAGGCCCTCGACAAGGGGGGCGTCGACGCCGGCATGGTCATCGCCGCCGCCGACTTCCTCTTCGAGTGCGGCGAGTTCCGCCACGCGGCCGAACTGCTGAAAGCCAACCTCCGCCACGGCATCATCACCCGCTCGTGGGTCTATGAAGCCCTCGCCGTCGCCCTCGAGGCGTCGGGTGGCAGCCCCGAAGACATCCGCCGCGCCCGCCTGTCGGCGGTCGCGCTGGACCCCGAGGACGCCCAGGGCTTCCTCACGGCGGCCCGCACGATGGTCGACCAGGGGCAGTTCGCCCGCGCCCTGACGTTCTGCCGCCAGGCGGCGCAGCTTGAGCCGAACTCGTCGCAGCCCTACGAGCTGGCCCTGGCCTGCGCCGAGTCGGCCAAGGACGTCAAGGGGATGGAATGGGCGGTCAGCAAGCTGGTCAGCCAGGACTGGCCGGTCGACAACCTGCAGATCCAGGGCAAGGCCCGCGTCCACCTCGACAACCTCAACGCCACGCTCGCCAAGGAGCAGCGGACGACCGAGGCCGACAAGCTGAAGTCGGCTCTGCAGCAGCTCAGCCGCCGCGACCTGGTGGTCAAGCTGTCGTGGAACCACCCCGACCGCGCGAGCACCTCCGAGCTGGAACTGACGGTCAAGGAGCCGTGCGGCAGCTCCTGCACGCACGAGCAGCGGCAGACCCCCGGCGGCGGCACGATGCTGGCCGGGGCGATCACCGATGCCAAGCCAGGCTCGACCTACACGGCGGCGATGGCGCTGCCGGGCGACTACGAGATCAGCGTGAAACGCATCTGGGGCCAGCCGCTGGGGGGCACCGCCTACCTGGAGATCATCCAGAACCAGGGGACGCCGCAACAGTCGCGTCGGTTCGAGGTGGTCCGCCTCAACCAGAACCAGACGATCAAGCTGAACGTGAAGGACGGCCGCCGCGTCGAACTGGCGACCGTGGCCCCGGTCCCGCAGTCCCGCGAGGAGACCAAGCTGGACGCCAAGACGAACAGCGAGATCCTGGCCAAGCTGCGCGGCATGGCCAACCCCGCCTTCTCCGGCACCGTCCAGGGCGTTCGCGGCTCGACCGGCACGCCCGGCGTCCGCCCCTCCATCACCGCGATGGCGCGCAAGGGGGGACAGCCCGAAGTGACCCTCCAGCAGAACGCGGTCAACCCGACCAACGGCGGCGTGTCGATGACGACGCAGATCCGCATGTCGGCCGACCAGGGCAGCCTGAGCATGGTCATCCGCCCGTTCTTCCAGGCGATGGGCGCCGCCGGCAGCCGCGCCGGCGTCAACCTGCCGATCATCCCCGGCGGCGGCGAATAGCCCGCCCCGACGGACGAGGAACCAACGCGCCCCGAGAGCCGAAACGCTCGCGGGGCTTTTTCGTGGAACGATCCTTCGCCCTCCCGGCGCCTCGGCCCTGCGATCCATCCGCCGACCGTTGGTTGCTACAAGCCCCGCGAACCTCCCGGTTCATGCGGCATCATCGTGGACACGGCGCGGTTTCTCCACGCAGCATGGCGCAGTTGCTGTTTGCAATCGCCTTCGCGACGAGTATCTTGAAGGGATTGTTCCCCGTCGTGAGGTGAGTCCGAATGTCTTCCATGCCGTTGTCGAAAGTCGCCGTCCACCTGAGGCCCAGCGACAACATCGCGGTCGCGGCCAAGCCGCTTCCCGAGGGCGCCACGCTCGAACACCAGGGTGAAAAGCTCCCCATCAAGGGGCGCGTCGGCCTGGGGCACAAGTTCGCCGTCGTCCCGATCCGCAAGGGGGAGGCGATCCGCAAGTTCGGCCAAATCATCGGCTTCGCCGCGCGCGACATCGCCCCGGGCGAGCATGTCCACGTCCACAACGTCAGCGCGGAAGTCTTCGAGCGCGACTACGCCCATGCCAGCGAATGCCCCCCCGCCCCGCCGACGCCGCGGGAAGCGCGGACCTTCGAAGGCTACGACCGCGGCCCCGACCGGCCCGACCACTTCCGCTACGGCACGCGCAACTACATCGCCGTCATCAGCACCGTCAACTGCTCCGCCCAGACCAGCAAGTACATCACCCAGCGATTCAACAGCACCGATCTCCTGAAGCAGTATCCGCACGTCGACGGCGTCGTCGCCATCACGCACAAGGCCGGCTGCGCGATGCAGTACGACGGGCCGGACCACCACCAGCTCGACCGCACCCTCGCCGGCTTCGCCAAGCACGCCAACGTCGCCGCCTACATCCTCGTCGGCCTCGGCTGCGAAACCGGCCAGGCCAGGCACCTCGTCGAGAACCAGGGGCTGATCCAACTCGGCGGAACGGGCAAGCAAGGCCCGCTCGTCCTCTCCATCCAGGAGTGCGGCGGCATCGCCAAGACTGTCGACGCCGGCGTGAAAGCAATCGCCGAGCTGCTGCCGCGCGTCAACGAGATCCGCCGAACCAAGCTCCCCGCCAAGCACATCATCCTCGGCACCAACTGCGGCGGGTCCGACGGCAACAGCGGCGTCACCGCCAACCCCGCCCTCGGCGTCGCCTCCGACCTCCTCGTCGCCCACGGCGGCGCCACCGTCCTCGGCGAGACGCCCGAAATCTACGGCGCCGAGCACCTGCTGACACGCCGCGCCGTTTCGCGCGAGGTCGGCGAGAAACTCATCGAACGCATCAAGTGGTGGGAATGGTACACCGGAATCTTCGGGGCCGAGATCAACAACAACCCCTCGCCCGGCAACAAGGAAGGCGGCTTGACGACCATCTACGAGAAGTCGCTCGGCGCCATCGCCAAGGCCGGCACCACTGCGATGGTCGACGTCGTCCACTACGCCGAGCCCGTCCGCGCCAAGGGCTTCGTCGTCATGGACACGCCCGGCTACGACCCCGTCAGCATGACCGGCATCGTCGCCGGCGGCGCCAACGTCTGCGTCTTCACCACCGGCCGGGGCAGCGTGTTCGGCTGCAAGCCGACCCCGTCGATCAAGGTCGCCACCAACACGCCGCTCTTCAACCACATGATCAGCGACATGGACATCGACGCCGGCGTCATCCTCGAAGGAACGCCGGTCGAGGTCGTCGGCAGGCAGATCTTCGAGGAGATCCTCGCCGTCGCGTCCGGCAAGCAGACCAAGAGCGAGATCAACGGCGTCGGCGAGGAGGAGTTCGCCCCGTGGTCGATCGGCCCGACGCTGTGAGCCAACCAACGAGGTGACGCCATGAGCACGATCAGCACTCCCGCAACGATTCCGATTCCCGCCCCGCCGCCGGTTGTCGCCACGCCAAAAGCGGTTGCAGCGGTCATGGAGCCGCTCGCGCTCGAGGAGTCGCTTTACGAGGTGGTTCGCGGCCAGCGCGTGGAGAAATCGATGAGCACCTTGGCAAGTTTGATCGCTGCGACTCTTCATGTGCATCTTGGCAGTTTTCTGCTGAAGCAGCCATACGGCCGGGCCTGGCCGGAAACGCTGTTCATCATCGACGAGGAAGCCGATCTTCGTCGACGGCCTGATGTCGCGTTCGTGTCGAAGGAACGCTGGCCTCTGGACAAGCCGATCCCCAAAGAGGGGGACTGGCACGTTGTGCCCGACCTTGCCGTCGAGGTCGTCAGCCCGAACGACCGCTTCCAGGACGTGATCGCCAAGATGCAGGAGTACTTCTCCTACCAGGTCAAGCAGGTTTGGCTGGTGCTGCCGGTCCAGAAGCAGGTCTACGTCTACGACTCGCCGACGCGCGTGCGCATCCTGTCGCTGGGCGACGAACTCGACGCGTCCCCGGTCGTCCCTGGCTTCCGCATCCCGCTTGCCGACTGGCTTCAGCAGCCGGAGTGAAGCGGGCCAGCGGTGGCGAGCCGAGCGTTCGATCTCGGCTGCGCGTGGCGCCCGCCTTTCGGGGCGGTCCATGCGAGGCTGGGAGTGAGGCTTCGTCGGGCACTCTTGCAACGTGCACGAAGGGCCTGGTGTGGCGCAGGCGTCCCGCCTGTTTTCACATCCCATGCAGGCGGCACGCCTGCACCACAAGGCCCGTCGAGGCGATCAGCGCGGCGGCAGGGCGCTCTGGATCTGGCTGGTCAGCTGCTGCTGGCCGGCGTTCCTGGCCGGCTGCCCCGACAGGCACATCGCCCGCCGCAGCAGGTAGTCGCGGAAGGCGTCGCGATATTGATTCGCACGGTGGAAGAAGTGGAGCGCGACGAAAACGCCGAGCAGCACGACCGCCATGCCCACCCATTGAAAGGCGAGCGACCCGCGCGTGGAGCCGTGCACGACGAGGCCGCCGCCAAGGGCGACCGGCACGAGCAGCAGCACGAAAGCGAGCGGGTAGGTCGCGGGAAAGAAGCCGCCCCCCTTGGCGCCGAGGTTGTGCGGCTCGCGCTGGGTGAGCCACCATTCGTCGAGCTGGGCCAGCTCGCGCTGGACGTGCTGGCGGTACATGGCCCGCTTGGCGATCTCGTTGGGCGAAAGGTCGCCGCGCTCGACGTGCAACTCCTCCGCCTGGAGCGCGGCCACGGCGCAGATGTACTGCGCTTCGCTCAGCTTCCCCTGCTGGTGCAGCTCCTTCAGCAGCGGCAAATCGTCCTGCGTCAGCATGGCGTTCCCCCGTGGTGGCGTTGCCGCAAGGGTAGCACACGCGGGACGATCATGCGTTTGCTCTTCGCGGTCAGGAATGAGACGTTCCCAAGCCACACTAACCCTGAGCGCAAGCGAGGGGATCGCAGGGAACGGTGTTGGCGAATATTCTCATTCCGCGAGTCGTCCAGCGATCCCCTCGCTTGCGCTCAGGGTTAGTGTGGCCTGCCGTTGAGCCTCATTCCTGGCCGAACACAGCATAGGTCCCCTTGGCTTCGTTGCTGCGCGCGATCAGCGAATTCAGCGTGGCCAGCGTCTCCTTCGACTGCAGCACCTTCCGCAGCTGCTCGATCAACTCCTCCTGCGTGTAAGCGATCCGATTGTCGTCGAAGCAAACGGGATAAAGCCAAAGCTCGTGGTGAAACACCGCCACGACGACTTCTTCGTGTTTCAGGATCGGCGCCTTCAGGATCAAGGAATGCTGCTGGCGCGACGGCTTTTCAGAGTCGTATTTCCCGAACGGATCGGCGAGCCGAACGGGCATGGATTTGGCGACGATGCACGACTTCACCTCCGCGTCCAGAATTCCTTTCATTCGGCGATTCAGCGCGGTCGCCTGCATGCGCAGCAGGGCCACCGGAGCCAACACGTCAATGGCGATCTCATCGGGCCAAAGATCCGCGAAGGAGGCAGTCATGGCAAGTCTCGCAATCCGGGCCAAGGCAACACACACGCGCCGCCGGGTTGATCGTTCGCCTACATCCCCCGCACGACGCGGCGCAGCACGTCGGCGGCCTGCTCGGCCTGGGCGCGCGACACGTCGAGGTGCGTGCAGGCGCGCAGCTTGTGCGGGCCGGCGGACAGCACCAGCACGCCTTGCTCGCGCAGCTTCGCCGCCAGGCTCGCGGCGCTTCCTTTCGACGGGTCGAGGCGGAACCAGACCAGGTTCGTGTCGATCTTCGGCGTCGTCAGCGACAGGCCGGGCGTGTCGTGGATCGCTTGCACCAAGATCTGGGCGTTCGTGTGGTCGTCGGCGAGGCGGTCGAGGTGGTGGTCGAGGGCGTGAATGCAGGCCGCCGCGACGATGCCGGCTTGGCGCATGCCGCCGCCGAACAGCTTGCGGATGCGGCGGGCCTTGTGCGCGATGAGGTCGCGCGGGCCGGCCAGGGCGGAGCCGAGCGGCGCCCCCAGCCCCTTGCTGAAGCAGACCGACACCGTGTCGAAGTGGCTGGCGTACTCGCGGCCGCTGACCCCGGCGGCGACGATGGCGTTCCACAGCCTCGCCCCGTCCAGGTGCATCGCCAGGCCGTGCTCGCGCGCCCAGCGGCTGATCGCAGTGATGTCCTCAAGCGGGTAGAGCTTGCCGCCGCCGCGGTTGTGCGTGTTCTCCAGGCAGACGAGCCGGGTGCGCACCTGGTGGATGTCGTCGCCGGGGCGGATGCAATCGACGAGCTGCGGCAGTTGCAGGATGCCGCTGTCGCCGTGCAGCGTGTGGCAGGTGACGCCCGACAGGACCGCCGCGCCGCCCCCCTCGTAGTTGTAGATGTGGCAGTCGACGTCGCAGAGCACCTCGTCGCCCGGCTGCGTGTGCAGGCGGACGCCGATCTGGTTCGACATCGTCCCCGACGGCACGAAGATCGCCGACTCCATGCCCAGGTAGTCGGCGACGCGTTCCTCCAGGCGGTTGACGGTCGGGTCGTCGCCGAACACGTCGTCGCCGACCTCCGCTTCCATCATCGCTGCCCGCATCGCTGCGGTCGGTCGGGTCACGGTGTCGCTGCGCAGGTCGATCGTCGGTGGCATGGGGTGTTCCGGGGTAAGGAATTGGAAAGAGGGAAGTGACCCACGTCGGGGGACAGCATCTCACGGAAAGCCCAGGGCTGCTGCCCTGGGGATTTGCATACCCAGGGCAGCAGCCCTGGGCTTTCGTCACTTCATTGTCTTCCGGCGTGGACCGCCCCCCTTTCCCCCAAGATCGGGGGGAGAGGGGGGGGGAACTCACTGCTGCCGATTCTCCAGGAACCAGCGGTCGTCGACGCGGCGCATGAAGACCTTGCGTGCCGAGATCGTCTTCACGGCGCCGACGGCGCGGTCCTCGTTCGTCTCCCACTCGCCGTCGGCGGCGAACTGGCGCAGCTCCTTCACCAGCAGCGGGTCGTTCGCGAAATGCTCCGTCGTCTCGCGCACCAGGCGGTCAAACGCGACGAACTTGCGCGCTTCATCGCTCCCCTGCGTGTACAGCGACTGGTAGTCGGCGATGCGCGGATCGACGAATTTCGGGTCGGCCAGGTGGGCGACGAGGTAGTCGATGCGCTTGCTGGTCGCGGCCTTGAGGAGTGATTTGAGCGCGTCCTGCGGCGTGCCTTGCGGGAAGAGCATGGCGCTTGCGTCGAGGCCGTAGCGCTTGGCGAGCTTGCTGGGGGGAGGCTGGTCCTGGGCCGACAGGGTCAGGGCCAGCACGCCGCAGCACAACAGAACGCAGGTCCAGCGCATGATCGTCCTCCGTGGGATGCGGTTCGCGTCTCGGTGGTTCGCCGCGGCGGCGCCCGTTCGCCATAATGACGGGGAGTCGTCGCAACCGCGTCCCGCATGCAGAAATCGTATGGCAGGCAACACGTTCGGCCAACTGTTCCGCGTCACCACCGCCGGCGTCAGCCACGGGCCGGGCTACGTCGCCATCGTCGACGGCTGCCCCCCCGGTCTGCCTCTCTCGATCGACGACCTCCTCCCCGACCTGCGCCGACGCAAGCCCGGACAGTCGCCCATCGTCACCCAGCGCAAGGAGGAGGACCTCCCCGAAATCTGGTCCGGCGTCTTCGAGGGCAGGACCGACGGCACGCCGATCAGCATCGTCTTCCGCAACACCGACCAGCGCAGCCACGACTACGGCGACATCGTCGAGAAGTACCGCCCTGGCCACGCCGACTTCACCTTCGACGCCAAGTTCGGCTTCCGCGACCATCGCGGCGGCGGGCGGTCGAGTGCGCGCGAAACCGTCTGCCGTGTCGCGGCGGGGGCGATCGCCAAGAAGCTGCTGGCCAGCGTCGGCGTGCGCATTCTCGGCTACGTCACGCAG
>JAYSSW010000468.1:0-4010 GCA_043720335.1 Planctomycetia bacterium | reverse complement strand
CAGCATCGAGGACCGGAAAAAGCCGCGGCGGCGCCGCCGTCGGAGCCCGCGTGCCCGCCGCCAGGCGGAAACCGCGATAAATTCACAGGCTCTGAGCGCAAGCGAGGGGATCGCATGTCGACTCGCTGACTGAATATCATCGTCAGCACGGTTCCCTGCGATCCCCTCGCTTGCGCTCAGGGTTAGTCAAATCACTTCATCGCCAGACGGACGCGCCGGGCGACTTCGTGGAAGACCAGCACGGTCGCCGTGAAGCCGATGACGTAGAGCCACGTCAACAAGTCGAGGCTCTGCACCTTGAAGACCGAGCCGCCAAACGTGACGATCAGCACCTGACCGACTGCGACCGCCGCCGCGATGGCGATGAACGTCGGGTTGGCGAGGATGCGATGGAAGCCGCTCGCCTCCGGCGTGAGCGCCCGGCAGTTGATCTGGTTCCACACCTGGAAGAAAACGTAGATCGTGAAGAACAGGCTCACTTGCAGCACCGTGTACATCACGGTCCCTTCCTTGTTGTCCTTCGTCAAATACTTGCCGTTGGCCAGCTTCGTCAAATCCGCCGCGTCGACGGCGACCGGGTTGCCCGCGACTTCGACCGACCACGGCCCCGGCCCGGCGAACAGGCCCGGCTGCTCCGGCGTCCCCTTCATCGCGATCAGCAAGCCGAGCATCACCACGATGAAGAAGCTCGCCGTCACCAGGATGTTCCGCGTCATCGCCGGCGTGACGATGTTGTCCTCACGTCGCTTCGGCGGCAGGTCCATCACGCCCGGACGCGGCGGCTCCGAGCAGAGCGCGATCGACGCGAACGTGTCCATGATGACGTTGATCCACAGCAGCTGCAGCACCGTGAAAGGCGCCTTCACGCCGAACAGCAGGATGCCCAGGAACGTGATGAGCAGCGCACTCACGTTGATCGTCAACTGGAACTGGATGAACCGCTGGATGTTCTCGTACAGCGACCGGCCCCAGTGGACCGCCTTGACGATGGTCGAGAAGGCGTCGTCGAGCAGCACGATCTTGCTCGCCTCCTTCGACACCTCCGTGCCGGAGATGCCCATTGCGAGACCGACATCCGCTTTCTTCAGCGCGGGGGCGTCGTTGGTGCCGTCGCCGGTCACGGCGACCACCTCGCCCAGTTCCTGCAGCAGCTTCACGATGCGGTACTTGTCGAGCGGACGGGCGCGGGCGAGGATGCGCATCCTCGGCAGCGTCTGCTTCAGCTCGTCGTCGCTCAGCTCGTTGAAGCGGTGGCTTGTCATCACCACGCCGTCGGCCGTGTCGATCGGCTCGTCGGCGCGCGACACCAGGCCGATCTCGAAACCGATGGCGCGGGCCGTCTCGACGTTGTCGCCGGTGATCATCTTCACGTCGATCCCCGCCTTGCGGCACTCGGCGACGGCGTCCTTCACGTCGTCGCGCAGCGGATCGCGGATCGCGACAAAACCCACATAGACCAGGCTCGCTTCCAGGTTGGCGCGCATCTCGTGCAGGCCGTCCTCGTGGCTCGGCGCGTCGGACGGCAGCGGAGCGTAGGCGAACGCCAGCGTGCGCATCGCCTGGCTCGCAGCTTCGCGCAGCCGCTGTTGCACGCCGTCGCGCAGTTCTGGCGTCAGCGCGGTGATCGTGCCATCGGGGGCGACCATCTGCTGGCAGTTTTCAAGGATCGCTTCCGGCGCCCCTTTGACCAGCGCCACCAGCCCGGCGCCGACGCGGACGACCGTCGTCATGCGCTTGCGGTCCGACGAGAAGTGGATCTGGTACAGCGCGGGAAACTGGAAGCGGAGCTGTTCGTAGTCGAGATTCCCCTCGCGCAGCCACTGCAGCAGCGCTCCTTCGGTCGAGTTGCCGAGCGTGACGAGCTTGCCCAGCTTCTCTTCCAGGTTGGCGGTCGAATTGACGCCGCTGATGAGGGCGAACCACTCGCTCGGCTTGCCGGCGCGCGGTTCGTTCGGCGTGCCCGACAGCGTGATCCAGTCGGCGGAGCCTCGGCCGAAAATCTGGTCAGACCACGACACGCGGTCGACCTGCATCTTGTTCTGCGTCAGCGTGCCGGTCTTGTCGGAGCAGATGACGGTCGCGGAGCCGATCGTCTCGCAGGCGACGAGTTGGCGGACGAGCGAGTTGGCCCTCGTCATCTTCTGCATCGCCAGCGCGAGCGAAACGGTCACGCTCATCGGCAGCCCTTCGGGGACCGCGACGACGATGATGATGACCATCGTGACGAAGTAGCCCAGCACTTCGCTGAGCACGTCGAGCACTTCAGGGCCGGTGGTGGGCCAATAGATGTCGCCGACCATCACGCCGCGAATCGCCTGGGCGAGAAAGATGAGCAGCGCCGCGACGTAGCCGACCTTGCTGATGAGGTCGGCGAGCTTGGTCAGCTTCTGCTGGAGCGGCGTCAGTTCCTTCGAGATGGTGAGCTTGCGCTTGACGCGCAGCTCCTCGCTGTCGCCGGCGGGTTCGTCCGCGTCGTCGTCCTGCGACGACAGGCGTTTGGCGATCTGGCCGAGATAGGTCGCGTCGCCGACTTCGGTGACCATCATCATGGCGGCGCCATCGACGACCTGCGTGCCGCGGTAGACGCAGCCCGGCTGGTCGGGGCCGTCGGAGTTGTCGTCGAGAGGCCGTGCGATCTTGCGGACCGCTTCCGATTCGCCGGTCATCAGCGACTGGTCGATCATCAGCTCGTTGGCTTTGAAGAGCCGGCCGTCGGCGGGGATCTCGTCGCCGGTCTCCAGCACGACGACATCGCCAACCACGACCTCTTCAACGGGGATGCTGTGGATGTGCCCGCCGCGCAGCACCTTCACCTGGATCGAGTCCTTGCGCGCGTTCAACACCTCGAACTCGCGGTCGCTCTTGTACTCGCTGGCGAACGCGACGCCGGTGGCGAGGATCACCGCGACCATCACCGCCAATCCTTCGACGAGGAAGTGCCCGGTCCCCAGCCCAACGAAGAACAGCACCAGAGCCGAGACGAACATCGCGGTCGGCAGCCAGTCGGCCTTCCGCAGCGCGAACAGCGCGACGAAGCCGGCGACGAGCACGCCGAACGCCACGCCGCCGATGGTCGTCTCGAACTTGAACAGGTCGACGACCATCGACAAGAGCGCTGCGGCAAGGAGGATCTTGATGATCGGCTCGTCGAACTTCTCCAGGAACTTCTTCCAGAGCGGCTCGCGCGGCATCGGCGTCAACTGGTTGACGCCGAACTGCTGCTGGCTCTTCGCGATTGCGTCGGCTGCCAGCCCCGCTTCGACCGTGACAGGGAGCTGCTTGACCAGGTCGGCAAGGACACGCATGGGATGGCTCGTCGGTTGTCGGTTCGTATCGGACTAACGCGAAACGGGGAACGCTGGCTCGCGTTCGAGAAGCGACGATCCGCGTCGATCCCCTGCGGGCCAGCGTTCCCCGCTAACGGTGATTCGTCGCGGAACGCTACTGCTCCATGATTTCCTTCGTTTTCTTGTCGGCCATGTCGCTGACCTTGGCCTCGAAGCTCTTCAGCAGGTCCTGCACCCCCTCCTTGCCGGTGTCGCGCTCATCCTCCGTCATGACCTTGTCCTTCTCGGACTGGTCGAACTGCTTGTTGGCGTCGCGGCGGACGTTGCGGATGCTGACCTTCGTCTCCTCCCCCTCCTTCTTGATGTTGGCGGCCATCTTGGTGCGCTGCTCGCCGCTCATCGGGGGGACGTTCAGGCGGATCATCTTGCCGTCGTTGTTGGGGGACATGCCGAGGTCGCTGGAGCGGATCGCCTTCTCGATGTCCTTCAGCGCGCCCTGGTCGAACGGGCGGATGGCGATCGACTGCGGGTCGGGACAGTTGATCTGCGCCATCTGCTTCAGCGGCGTCGGCGAGCCGTAGTATTCGACGCGCACGTTCTCGACCAGCGCGGGGGTCGCGCGGCCGGTGCGCAGCCCGCGCAGCCTGTCGCGGAAGACCGAGAGGGCCTTCTCCATGCGTTCCTCGGCGTCCATCAGGATCTCGTCGCTTGTCATGGCAGGTT
>JAYSSW010000467.1:0-8396 GCA_043720335.1 Planctomycetia bacterium | reverse complement strand
CACGGCTCGAATGATAATCAATAAATTGGTCTGAATGTCCAGAATTTGCTGGCATTTTGAGAAAATCATATTGATTATCATTCGAGCCGGCGTAATATGACCCGCAAACCAACACGTGGGCGGACCCACTCCCCTTCCCGGCCGACGGCCCCAAGTTCCAATTTGCTGCCAATGTCTGTTATGATCGGGAGTTGAACGTCTACCTCTGCCACGTCGCCGGTGACAGCAACGACAACGGCGTCGTGTGGGCCTATCGGTATAAGAAACGAAATTGAGTTCATCGCCCGGCGGCGCATCGCGTTTTCGGGCTTCAGCCGCCGAACCAGGCGCTGCAGCCGACCGGGGCCGCATGTAGCGTTTCTGGACTTCATAGCCCACTCAGCGGCCCCGGCTGCTGAGCTGGGTCGTTCGGCGGCCTGGGGCACGCAGCCCAAGTGTGGGTAAGGGACAACCGATGGGGAAGCGATTTGTATTCTTGCTGGGTTGCTTCGCCGTCATCGCGTTCGGCCGTTTCTTGACGCTGTGGGTCACAAGGCCGGTGGACCGAATCACGCGGGCGGAATTCGAGAACATTCGACCAGGGATGACGGTGGAGGAAGTGGAAAAGATCCTGGGCAAGCCAACAGAAAACGACGCCGAGGCCCCGATCATCATGTTTGAAGGCGTGCCCATGTCTTTTGCAAGTCCCGATCTCTTCCCGCCCGAGAAGCTGCGGCAGTGGATAGGCAAGGACCATGCAATTCTGGCAGAATTGGATGACCAGGGCAGAGTTTCGGACATGTATTTCGGTCATACGAATCGACCCCCCGATTTCCTCGCAAAACTCCGACGCTGGCTCCGCTTGTAAAGTCTCCCAGCGAGCAGCGTGAATAGAAGTGGTGAATTCTGAAGGAATCTGGCGTGGTGTCGGGTAGTTGCAGCATTCATCGCCGAACCAAACGCTGCACCTGACCGGGGCCGCCATGCTGGTTTCGCGCGTCACAAGGTCTCACCAGCGGCCCCGGCTGCTGAGCTGGGTCGTTCGGCGGGGAAGCTATGGGAGGGGGAATACATGGACGACCGACGACTCATCGCCGCCGTTTGCGACGACCTTCAACGGTTGCTGACCGGCCCACTGAATGACCTCGATGCCGTCGATCAACTCGCGGAAGAAGTCTCTGGACACTCCGAGGGACTCGCCGCCGTGCGCATCCTTCTGAGGCTGTTGGAAACGAACCCGGATATCGACTGGGGTTCGCCCGGCCCCGTCGTGCACGCGGTCGAGAAGTTCCACAAGAAGGGCTACGAACCCTTGCTTTTGGAATCGGTCGCCCGCGCGCCAACGAGCCACACCCTCTGGATGGTCAACCGGGTCGCGAATGGCGTCGAGAGCGGCATGCGGGAGCAGTTCTTGGCGGCAATGAGGGCGGCGGCGAGCCGGGACGACGTTGCGGCTGAGGTCCGTGCAACGGCGCAACGGTTCCTGGAATTCCAGAGCAAGAAGAAGTGACACGCCGAACCAGGCGCTGCGCCTGACCAGGTCCGCACGTGGGCTTTTCAAGGTTCGCAGCCCACCGAGCGGGCCGGGCAGGTGAGCTGGTGCTTTCGGCGAAGAGATGGCATGAACTTGTTCGCAAGCGGTCGATTCCGCATGTTCCGAAACGCCTTCGATTGAGGATCACGACATGCAGCCATCAGCCGAGTCACCGATCCCTGGCCTCGTTGCCTACGAACAGTTCCGGCAGCGGATGCGGGAGCATTTCGCCGCGGTGCGGTCATTATTCGTCGAGAGGTTCCGCGAATTCCTCCTTGACCCGCCTCCCCCAGAATCAGTTTTTCTGCACTGCGATAACAGGTACGAGGGAGATGGGAAGTGCTGGCACATCTGGTGGGATGGCGAAGGTCCCCGCTACCGCTTTTGGACGTTCCCCCCGACGCCGGCCCCGTATCCGGTCTTTTCTTGGGACGAACTGGCGACGTTCGGCGTGGAGCCGAACCAGCTTAGTTGCTTCATCGACGGGGTGTACTCCGACGTGGCGGCCGACGCCTGGGAAGAAGCGGGAGGCTTTGCGGTCTCGCGGCCCATCTCCATCGACTCGTTCCTGTGGCGATCCGCTGCCGACGGGCGAGGTTGGGTGGACCGGCTAACGATGTGGATCAAAGAGGCCGCCGCCGCCGCCCTACCGGCCGGACCTGGCGACGCCAGGTCCAGCCGTGTGCAGCCGCTCACCTGCGGGAAGATGCCCCCGGTTCCGAGCGACATCATCGCTGCCTGCCAGGATGGGGATCGGAACGCTCTGCTGGCCTGGGCCGACGTGCTGGAGGCTGCGGGCGCTCGCGATGAGGCCGAACTTCTCCGTTGGCTGCCGCGCTTTCGAGAGTCCATCGCCGAAGGGGTGACGGCCTGGCTCGGGCATGGAGCCTTTTATGTGTTTTCCGAGCATAGTACGACTTGGTGGGGGTGCGGTGAAGCAGAAGGATCGCTGCCGGGGGAACCCAACGAGGCCGCTGTCAATCTGGGGCGGTTGCTCGCGGGTTGGAACGATTACCATCCGGCTCTCGAATGGCTGTTCCGGGATCTCGCGCTGTGGCAGGTTAGCGTCAAATGCTGCTGGTTCGCGAACGGCCAGGAGGCCATCAGCCCGACCTACAACCTCGACGCTGGCGATCACCTGGTCCCGTTCGATACGACGATGGGGGTGACCGAAGTTCAAGCCGACCAGGAGTCCACGGAAGAGGGCTGACTGGGTCCGTTTGCATCGGAGTACGGGAATCACAACGTCGAACGGGGAACCTGCTCGTCGCCAAGGATCAGCTCCTGACCTGATCCACCTGACGGAGTGGAGACCCTTTGCATTGTGACACGAGGTTGGCATGCTCCCGTCACATCTATGGCACGCGGCAGCAATCGGCGGGGTGTGTTTTATACTGACCATAGCTCACTGGTGCCCCGCCGCTGCTGAGCTGGGTCGTTCGGCGACATCAACAGGAGAACCCAATGAGTGTGCGTTTCGCTCAGGTGCAGATCCAAAACACGAACAGCATCGATGTGACGCTTCGGGTCGAAGCTCCCATCGGAACCCCGGTTGGTGGGTCTCACACGATTCGGGCCAATTCGACGGCCACCGTGAGTGTCGGCGTTGACAACTGCCCGTCCGTACTTCTCGCGGTCGATGACAGTGCTCACGGGACAACCAAGCAGACGTTCATGCTCGCCTCGCCAGCCCGCGGAGAGGGGCGGCCAGCCTATCTCGAGGCGGTCGAGGTCGTGTACAGTATTGGCGACTTCAAGGGGAATGTCCGTGGCCGCGCCGGGTAGCCCAGGCCGGCACGCACAACGGAGGAGCGTACCGTTTCAACGGCAAGACCTTCGAGAAGTTCCGGCCATGAGCGTGGAAGGTGGAACGGCAGGTGACTTCCCGCGCCGTACGATGGCGATGGACGCCGAACTTTGAAGTTTAGCCGCGACGCGAAGCGGAGCGCGGGAGCCGCGCGGCGATGCGGGGTCATGGCGTTGCGTGGCGCCCGCGCGCCACGCGACGCCACGCATTGGAACCGTCGCGCGGCGCCCGCGCTCCGCTTCGCGTCGCGGCTAAACGGCTGGCAACCTCGCCGGTCGCGCAGCCGAGGCGTGACCACGAAAAAGCCCCGGCGGCCAGCGCGGCCCCGGGGCTTCCCATCTGCAATCTCATCTCCGAAATCTGCAATCGCTACGCGTCCGACTTCGGCGGCATCGTCGTCGACAGGCCCGGCATCTGCGTCTGGTCGGCCACCCGGCGGTAGCCCATCGCGCGCAGCACCTCCAACACCTCGCTCCACGTCGGGAACGGGCGGCGGTTGTCGCGCTTGTACTGGTCCATCGCCTTCATGAAGTCGATCTCGTCGTTGTTGTAGTCGCGCTCGCACGTCGTCGGGTCGATCTGGCGGCGGCGCTCCCCGCGCTCCAGCCGGCGATCCTTGCTCGTGCGACGCTCCTGCGCGACGGGGACCGCCTTCTTGCGGCGGTCGATGCCTCGGCGGTCGGTGACGCACAGTTCCTCGGCGAAGGCGGCGGGTTCTTGGCTCATCGGGGGTGGCCTCAAAGGTGGGATAATGCGGATGAACGGTCGCAGCAGGCATAATCCAACGAATCATGCTTGGGATGCTCCACGACTATAACCCACTTTTTGGATTTGACAAATAATCCGGCTGGAATCGTTGCGAAAGATCTCGCGACGATGCGGGATTCCCGGTTCGCGTCAATTTTGCGGCGTCAATTAGAGCGTCCCGGGCCGCCAGAACCTTCGACTTCGCCTCAGCGGTCGAATTCGCCATCGCCGTCAGATGCCCCATCTTGCGGCCGGGCCTCGGCTCGGCTTTGCCGTACAGGTGCAGCTTCACCTCCGGCACCCCCAGCGCCGCCGCCCAGTTCGGTTCGCCGTCCTCCCACACCTCGCCCAGCAGATTCGCCATCGCCGCCGGCCGCAGCAGCGTGGCATCGCCGAGCGGCAGCCCGCACACCGCCCGCAACTGCTGCTCGAACTGCGACGTGACACACGCGTCGAACGTGTAGTGCCCGGAATTGTGCGGCCTCGGCGCCAGCTCGTTGACGACGATGTGGTCGCCGACGACGAACATCTCGACCGTCAGCAGCCCGACCACGTCGATCGCCTGGGCGATGCCTTTCGCCAGTTCCAAGGCGGCGTTGGCCACCTTCGGCGACACGCGGGCCGGGGCGATGGTCACGTCGAGGATGTGATTGCTATGGGAGTTCTCGACGGGGCCGTAGCAGACCATGTCGCCACGTGTGGACCTGGCGACGATGACGGAGATTTCGAGCGTGAAAGGGACGAACGCCTCCAGCACGCCGAGGGGCCGGCCCATCTTCCTCCAGGCGTCGTCGAGCTTCTCGGCCCGGTCGATGCGGACCTGCCCCTTGCCGTCGTAGCCGAAGTCGGCGGTCTTGAGGATCGCCGGCAGGCCGAGTTCGGTGATCGCCTGCTGCAAATCGTCGATGCCTCGGATCGGGCGGTACGGCGCGACGGGGAAGCCGTGGCCGCTGAGGAAGTCCTTCTCGTGCAGGCGGTGCCGGCAGACGTGCAGCACCTGCGGCGACGGGTGGACCGGCCGCAGCTCCGCGATTGCTGCCAGCGTCTCGGACGGGATGTTCTCGAACTCGAACGTCACCACGTCAACCTGCGAGGCGAATCGCCGGGCGGCGTCGAGGTCGTCGTAGGCGGCGATCACCTCCAGGTCGGCGACCTGGCCGGCGGGGCAGTCGGTGGTCGGGTCGAAGGCGTGGACGCGGTAGCCCATGCGCCGCGCCGCGATGGCGAACATGCGCCCCAGCTGCCCGCCGCCCAGGATGCCGACGGTCTGCCCGGGGATCACAACACTGCTGCGGTTCGGCATGGGGAGAGTCCGTGGGGATGGGAGGCCGGTCAACGGCGGCCGGGAGGGCGAGGCCATTCAACTTCGTCCCCTACTTCGCGAGCACGGGCAGCCGCAGCACCTGGCCCTGGTGGCTGCGCAGCCAGTCGTAGACCTGCTGCGGCGGGTAGCCCGCGCTGAGCAGCAGGGCGGCGGCGCCGGCGGCGTGCGGGGCGGCGACGCTGGCGCCGAACGCGCCGCCCGCCGACAACGTCAGTTCGTCGGGGGCGAGCACCGTTGGCCGGGTGAAGATCTCCATCTGCGCGGGAGTCCCGGTCGCGCTGTACGGCTGGGCTTCGCCCTTCGCATTCGCCGCTCCCACCGAGATGACGCCGCGTGAGTCGGCGGGAGCACCCACGATTCCCGTATCGGTCGTGAAGTCCTGGAAGACGACGCGGCCCTGGCGCCGCGTCGTGTCGTCGAGGATCTCGACGAAGACGCGCGGCCGCAGATCCCAGTGCTTCTCGGAGGCGGGGACCGACGGCGCGCCGAGCGGACGGATGCCGACCGCGTTCAGGCCCTGGAGCTGCTTGAAGATCGGCGTCCTGCGGCCGGGGTGCGTTTCGAGGATCCACCAGGTGTCGGCCTGCTTGTCGAGGCGCACGGCGTAGCGGCCCGCCTTGTCGAGCGTGGTTTCGAGGACCAGCTCGTACACCGAGCCGTTCGGCAGATGGTCGAGCCGCTGCGGGATGCCGGAGCTGCGCGCGACCAAGTCGAACGCGTCGGCGGAGAGTGTTTTCGCTTCGGGGTCGCGTTGGCGCAGCAGCGACATTTTCAGCGGCGCCAGCGGCTTGCGGTAGAAGTCCTCCTCGCCGGGGCGCAGGTAGTAGTCAGGGTCGTGCGGCTCCTGCCACTGCACGGTCAAGCGCAGCTTCGTCTTCTCCGGCAGGTCGTCGCTGGTCTTCCCCTGCCACGGCTGCCAGGCGAGGAAGTTGAGCGTGCGCGTCCAGCGGCCCTTCTTCAGCGGCGTGTCGGCGTCGGCGAACTCCAGAGACGTGTCGCCGGCGAACGTGCGGAACGAGCCGAGCCAGTTTTGGCCGCGCGTGTTGCCCACCGCCTGGAACCAGATCGGCCGGTTCGAGTTCGCCTCGTCAAGCCAACGGCTCAGCGAGCTTGTAGCTCCGAGCGGCAGGCCGGACCCCCAGCCCTGCGTGTTGACGACGACCTGGATTCCCTTGAGATCGATCAGGTCGTCGATCCATTTTTCCAGTCGCAGGTCGTGCTTGCGCTGCACATCTTCTTTCGCCTGGTAGATCTCCCAGCGCTGGCGGTGCCATTCGCGCTCGCTGTACAGCCAGGGGAAGAGCGGGCCGAGGAAGCCGCGCTGCTCTTCGAGGTCGGTTTCGTCGCCGAAGTCCTGGTTGACCTTCTGGCGTTCCTTCAGCAGCAGCTCGCGGCGAACCTTCAGGATCGCCCCGGCGCTCGCGACCTCGCCCCGGCGCCGTTCGACGCTGGGCGATACATAATCACTCTGCAAGTAGCGTTGGATGTCGAGGAGCTGGTACGGGTCGAGCAGGTCGAAGCGGATCAGCACCAGCTCGGCTTTCGGCGCGGCGAGTGCAGCGGCCTGGGCGCACAGCGTGCCGTGGCCGATCTGGCCGGCGCCGCCGTCGTACGGCGTGGGGATCAAGTCACTGTTGCGTTCGAGCGTGAGATCAACGAGCCGGGTCTTGGCGGGGAGCTTCTTTTCCTTGACGAGCTTCTCCCAGCCCCGGAAGTCGCTGTCGAGGATGGCGACGCGAACGCCCTTCCCCTTCACGCCGCGCGCATGCCAGGACGCCGCACCGGTGAGGGCGAGCGCCTTGGCGTTGTCGCCTTTGATCTGGAGGGCGGGATCGACATCGACGCGCAGCGAGCGCGGCACGCGGATGACGGAGACGGCCGGGATGGCTGCGATCGTCTTGACCTGGTCGAGCGTGACGAGGCCGGCGACGCCGTTGCCGAGGTGTCCTTCGATGAAGAAGCTCGGCGCGGCTTGGCGCAGGGCCTCGCGCCATTCGGAGCCGTCGGCGGGGAGCATGCCGGCGTAGATCACCTGCACGCGGATCAGCATCGGCTCGACTTCCTTCTCCTTCACCAGTTCCCACAGGTCGGCGCTGATCTTGTCGAGATACTCCGGCGAACGGGCGGGAACCTCGGCCAGCTCCTTGATCGCTTCGTTGTCAGGCAGCACCTCGATCACACGCACCGGGCTAGCGTTGCGCAGCGGTGACGGCAGTTCGGCGAGCGGCACGAGCGGCGCCAGCCAGCCGCCGGGCTGCGTGCGCAGATCTTTGAGGAGCGTTTCGAGCTTGCCCAGCGGGATCGTGCCGGTGAGGCGCGTGTAGAACCGCCCCGTGTAGCCGCGCGTGTCGACGGCGGGGGCCTTCTTGAAGCCGACGCTGCCGAGCAGCAGCAGCGACTGCTCGGCCAACTCGCGTTGGCGGTCGGGCGTGAGTCCGCCGGCGAGTTCGAGCCGCACGTTGACCGGCGCGTCGAGCGCTTCGGGCAGCTTCCATTCGTTGGGGACGAGCAGCACGCTGGCGACGCTGGAGTTCGCGAGCAGGGCGAGCGCCTTGCTGGACGCGATCAGCCCTTCCATGCGGTTCTTGCTGCGGTCCTCACGGTCGGTGTTGGGCCGCTGGTCGAGCGGCGGGTTGAACGCGAAGTCGAGCGCTTGCAGGTGCCGCACCATCGCGTCGTACTGCGCGACGTGCTGGTCGCGCGCCGTGGGGATGTCGTAGCGGAGGACCGCCTTGAACTTGGCCGGCGGAGGCGGCGACGCGGGCTGCGCATGCGCGAGTTGCGCCTGCAGCGACGACGTTGCGAAGCAGACCGACAGCAGAAGCGATGAAAGCGACCAGCGCGATGCCATGACAAGCCACTCCGCAACCGCGACGGCGAGGGGCCGTCGACACACCTTCATTGTACCACACCCGCGACCCCGTTTAGCCGGTCGCCTACGGCGAGCGCGGGCGCGACTCCACGCGGGATCAACAACGTCGTCGCGTGGCGCCCGGTCCGCGCGC
>JAYSSW010000466.1:0-4016 GCA_043720335.1 Planctomycetia bacterium | reverse complement strand
AACGGGGCTGCATCGGCCTTTGAAACCCGCGTTATGCAACGCCGTTGGGGCAGATGCGTGGGTGTCTAGCTTATCCCAGGGTGCGCTGCGCGACCCTGGGCTTTGATATGCAGCACCTTTGGTGCAAAACCGCAGGCGATTTTCGGGGCGTATGGACGGCTTCACGGGTGGACCTCCGAAGCGCCGACGGGGCGCGCGACGCGGATGAACTGCCAGGTGAGGGCGGCCAGCCCCAGCACGGCGGCGTACAGGTAGAAGACGGGGTCCCAGCGCTCGCGGCCCATGATGCCGAGCGCTTCGCGGTGGTCGACGAAGCGGCCGACGAGGAACTGCGACGCCATCGCGCCGAAGACCCCCATGCCGTTCATCAGGCCGAACAGGGCGCCGAGGTGCCGGCCGCTCACGTCCATGGCGCAGGCCCACCAGGTCGGCTGCTGGGCGAACATGCAGAACAGTGAAAAATTCGCGAACAGCGCCGACAGCCACGGCGATTCCTGCTGCACGCTGAGAAGCAGGAATAGAGCAGCCAGGCAGTGGCTGATCGTGCAGACCCAGCGCCGCGTCCGCCACAGGTTCTTGCTGCGCTTGGTGACGCGGTCGACGAGGTAGCCTCCGAGCATCGTGCCGAGCGCCGCCCCGGTCAGGGCGATGGTCGCCATCAGGCCGGCGTCCGATTCTGACACTTCGCGCGCTTTCTTCAGATAAGTCGGATACCAGGAGAAGTAGAAGTACGAGTTGAACGACGTGAACGTCGTCGCCAGGCTGAGCAGCCAGATGGTCGGATGGCCCAGCACTTCGCGCCACGGGATCGGTTCGTGGTGCGGCGCCGACGTGTTGCCCCCCGCTTCGATCAGGTCGCGCTCGGCAGTGTTGACGCCGGGATGCTCGCGCGGCGAATTGTGGAACCACTTCAGGAAGACGCTGACCCAGACGACGCCGAGCACGCCGAAGCCGACGAAGGTCCAGCGCCAGCCGACGACGAGCAAAATTTGCGAGGTGATCCACGGCGTCATCGCAGCGGCGACCAGCGAGGCGGCCTGCAACGTCCCCTGGGCGCGGCCGCGTTCACTGAGCGGGAACCACGAACGGATGACGCGGGCGGCGTTGGGGAACGCCCCCGCTTCGCCCGCGCCGAACAGGAAGCGGATGACGAGCAGCGACGGCAGGTTGAACGCCGCGCCGGTGAGCATCGTGAACGCCGACCACCAGACGACGATGCGCGTGAGGATCTTGCGGGCGCCGTAGCGGTCGCCCCAGTGCCCGGTCGGGATCTCGAACAGGCCGTAGGCGAGCGTGAACGCCATATGGACGTAGCTCATGTCGGTCTGGGTGAGATCGAGATCGACGCGCATGCTCTCGGCGGCCTGGCCGAGACTGTTGCGGTCGAGGTAGAGGACGAACGCCATCGCGCCGAGCAACCCCAGCACGACGTGGCGCTGCCGCGTCGGCGTCGTGGATTCAGGAAGATCTGCGGCGGGTTGCATGCGGCGTTCTCTTGGCGGGAAGCCGCGAGTGTACCGCAGCGCGACGCGGAAGGGAACGAGCAAAGGGGCGGAAACCCCCAGGACTTCGCGTTGCTCCGTCCTGGGGCTTGGAACGCGGATGATTGAATCGCTACGCGAGGATGGGATGGATCACTTCGCCGTGCACGTCGGTGAGGCGCATGTCGCGGCCGCCGAAGCGGTGCGTGAGGCGGGTGTGCTCGATGCCGAGCAGGTGGAGCATGGTGGCGTGCAGGTCGTGCATCTCGACCTTGTTCTCGACGGCGTGGTAGCCGTAGTCGTCGGTGGCGCCGTGGATGACGCCGCCTTTGACGCCGCCGCCGGCGAGCCACATGGTGAAGCCGAAGGGGTTGTGGTCGCGGCCGTCGCCCTGGGCCATCGGGGTGCGGCCGAACTCGCCGCCCCACCAGACGAGCGTCGAGTCGAGCATGCCGCGCGCTTTCAGGTCGCGCAGCAGGCCGGCGATCGGCTTGTCGACGGCGCGGGCGTTGGCGGCGTGCCCGGTGCGCAGGCCGGCGTGCTGGTCCCAGCGGTCGCCGCCGGTCGGCGGGCACAGGACCTCGATGAAGCGCACGCCGCGTTCGACCAGTCGCCGCGCGAGAAGACAGCGCTGGGCGAAGGTCGCCGTCGACGGATCGTCGAGGCCGTAGATCTCGCGCGTCGCCCGGCTTTCGCCCGTCAGGTCCATCAGCTCCGGCACGGCGGTCTGCATGCGGGCGGCCAGCTCGTAGTTGGTGATCGCTGCTTCGAGCTGGTCGTTGCGGCCGGAGCGGTCGAGGTGCGCCTGGTCGAGCCGACGCAGCAGGCTCATCTTGCCCGCCTGCACCTGCGGCGTGATCCCCTGGGCGCGCAGGTCGGCGACGGGTTCGCTGCCGGGGCGGAACAGCGAGCCTTGGAACGCCGCCGGCAGGAAGCCGCTGCCGAAGCAGTCGAGGCCGCCGGGGGGGATCTGGCCGCTGTCGAGGGCGACGAAGCCGGGCAGGTTGTCGGCTTCGCTGCCCAGGCCGTACGTCACCCACGCCCCCATGCTCGGCCTGCCTTGCTGGCCGTGGCCGGAGTGGAGGAAGTAGTTGGCGTTGGTGTGCTCGGAGAAGTTCGAAGTCATCGAGCGGATGACGGCTAGGTCGTCGACGTGCTGGGCGACATGCGGGAACAGGTCGCTGACCGGGATGCCGCTTTGGCCGTGGTTGCGGAACCGCCACGGGCTTTTCATGACGGCGCCGATGTTGTTGAACTGCGTCGGCTCGACACGCATGCGGATCGGCTGGCCGTGCTCGCGGTCGAGCCGGGGCTTCGGGTCGAACGTGTCCATCTGCGACGGGCCGCCGTCCATGTACAGGAAGATGACGCTGCGCGCCTTCGCGGGATGGTGCCCCGGCCTCGGCGACAGCGGGTTGCGCCCCGGCCCCGGCTGCGAGTTGCCCTCGCCGTGCATCAGCGCCGCCAGCGCCATCGCCCCGAAGCCGTTGGCGGCCCCCCGCAGCATCTCGCGCCGTGTCATCGGCGTCGTCCGGTATCGTCCGCAGTGCATGGCTGGCTCTTTTCGTTGACTGATTCTTCCGGCGAACGGCCCGCGTAAGCTGGCTGGTTGATCTTTCAGCGACTGCAAGGTTCCACCAGCCAGCTTACGCGGGCCGTTCGCCTATCGTTCAAACGCGCTCCGTCGTCGCGCCGGCCTTCGCCAGCAGTTCGCGGTACCACGCCTCGGCCTGCGCCGCGCGGCCGGGCAGGTTCACGCTGCCCCAGATCACCGTCAGCGTTCGCGTCGTCTCGGCGTCGGTTTTGGTTCGCTGCGCGTCCTTCACGGCGTTGGCGCACAGGCCGTCGGCGTCGTAGAGGCAGAGCAGGCCGCCCAGGTCGATGGCTTGGCCTGAAGCGTTGAAGACGTACGACACGCCCGCTTCCGCGACGCCAATGCGAAACGGCGGCTTCGCCTTGGCGAGATCGACGACGCTGATCGGCAGGCCGCTGTGCAGCGACACAATGTTGC
This sequence comes from Planctomycetia bacterium, assembly GCA_043720335.1. GTDB lineage: Bacteria > Planctomycetota > Planctomycetia > Gemmatales > Gemmataceae > JAYSSW01. The sequence goes on along the minus strand of JAYSSW010000466.1, from coordinate 524 downwards.
AGATGTCGACCGCGACGTTGATCGTTGACAAAGCGTTGTCACCGACTGCTTTCACCAGGTACTCCGACGCCGGCTTGCTGCGGCCGCTCGGCTTGAAGCCGCCGTGCCGCAGCAGCTGCCGCACCGCCTCGCGTACTTCATCACGGCTCGCCATCGGCGCAGCGGCGTCCAGCGACAGCAGCGCGAAGATCTCCGGCGGCGTCGGCGTCGCGCCGAGCGGCCGCGGAAACGTCGTCGTGAAGCAGCGAGCGTCAAGCAGCGGATGCGGGTCGATGGTCATGGCGGGAATGGGGGTGGGTGGGAACGTCCAAGCCCCAGGATGAGCGAAGCGATTCCTGGGGTTGAGTGGTCGCGCGGTTCGACCCCCCACCAATCGCTTCGCTCATGGTGGGGCTTGGGGGTTTTCAATCTGCAATCACAACTCTGAGCCTGTGAATTTATCGCGGTTTCCGCCTGGTGGCGGGCACGCGGGCTCCGACGGCGGCGCCGCCGCGGCTTTTTCCGGTCCTCGATGCTGCTCGGCC
>JAYSSW010000465.1:0-4017 GCA_043720335.1 Planctomycetia bacterium | reverse complement strand
TCGCGAAATCGCGGCAAGACGAAGCTGAAGGAATAGTCAGGAACTTCCTCCGCTACGCGATCGTCAACGGCTGGCCGTTGCTGCGCGAATTCAACGCCAGGATGAACGGCACCGCCTTCTCGACCCACTTCTGCGGCGATGGATACCGGCTCGCCGTGCCCCCGAAGCAGCTGCGCAGCATGTCGGTGTCGATCACGCCGGGGTTCAGCGGGATCGCCCCCATGCCGCGCGGCAGCTCCTCCGCCAAAGCGAGCGTCAGCCCTTCGATGGCCCACTTGCTGGCGCAGTACGGAGCCAGATCCGAAGTGACCGAACGGCCCCAGCCGGAGCTGAAATTGATGACCAGCCCCGTCTTGCGGGCCACCATCGCCGGCACGAAGTTGCGGATGACGTTGGCGACGCCTTTGACGTTGATGTCGATGAGGCGGTCGAACTCGTCGGCGGAAACCTGCCAGAGCGGGGCGTTCTGGTTGATCATCGCGGCGTTGTTGATGAGCAGGTCGGGGGCGCCGTTCTTGGACAGCAGCCGGGCCGCCCACGGCTCGACCTGGTGCTCGAGCGCGACGTCGACGGCGGCGAAGTCGTGCGGCGGGCGGTGCTTCATGCGGAGCTGTTCGATCACGTCGCGGGAGCGTCCGCAGCCCAGGACGGTGTGCCCCAGTTCGACGAATTTCGCCGCCATGGCGAGCCCCAGCCCGCGAGTCACTCCGGTGATGACGATGGTTCTCGGTGTTTGACGCGCCACGTAAACCTGCCTCGGTTGGTAGTGCGGTTGCGACGTTGTCGTGGTCCGCTCCTCCGTGCGCTGATTTGGCCAGGCGACTCACCTTGTCCCTGTCTCTTCATTTGTATAAAAGGACTGGTTCGCCGCCATCGGGACGATCACACCCGCGTCGATTCCCGACGCACGCACGCCACGCAACTCCCGCTCTCGCAACAGCATCCGTCGCCGCGCCAACTTCGCCGCCGTCCACGATTCGCCCAAAGCCGTCGCGGCAGACTCGGCTTGGCACGCCTCGTTTCTTCATCGGAATTTAATAATCGATGGAGTACAACACACACGGAATCCAGGCGAGCGGGAGGGCGATATTCTTTGCGAGTTCATGGACGAGACGTTCCCAGGCAACACTAACCCTGAGCGCAAGCGAGGGGATCGCAGGGAACCACGCTTGAAGAATATTCTCGTTCCGCGAGTCGTCGAGCGATCCCCTCGCTTGCGCTCAGGGTTAGTGTGGCTTACCGTTGCGCTTCCTTCCTGACCGCACGAAGGACCGCCCCCCTGATTTTTCCTCTGCCCCCATCGAGGTCCGCCATGGCACGCATCTTTGCAGCAGCCCTCTTGCTGGTCGGCCTTGCGATGGCGCTCCCCGTCGACGGGGGCGGCAAGTCGGCCAAGGGGGACGACCCGATCTTCGGCAACACCAGGATCCACCAGCTCCACCTCGCCTTCACCGACGCCGCCTACCGGAAGATGCAACCGCCCCCCGGCGCGAAGTTCCCCGGCTTCCCCGGCGGACCCAAGAAGGTCGAGGAGAAGAAGAAAGCTGCCGACGTGCACAAGAGCGCCGGCGCGTTCGGCACCGACTTCCCCTGGTCGAAAGCCGACCTCAGCGCCAACGGCCAGGCGTTCCCCAACGTCGGCGTGCGCTACAAGGGCAACTTCACCTATGTCGCCTCCGCGCAGATGCTCCGCAGGTCGTTCAAGATCGACCTCGACCACTTCGACGAAACCGCCCGCCTGCACGGCCACAAGAAGATCAACCTCAGCAACGGCGTGACCGACGCGGCCCGCACCCGCGAGACGATGGCCTTCGCCCTCTACCGCGGCGCCGGCGTCCCCGCGCCGCGCACCGCCTACGCCGTGGTCACCATCACCGTGCCAGGCAAACACGACAAGGAACTCGTCGGCCTGTACACGATGATCGAGCAGGTCGACAAGGCCTTCCTCAAGTCCCACTTCAAGGACGGCAAGGGGATGCTCCTCAAGCCGGAGAACCTGCAAGGAGGCCTGCAGCATTTCGGCGCCGACTGGAAGAAGTACGACGAGATCTACCGCCCCAAGAACGAGCCGACCAAGGAGCAGCAGGCCCGCCTGATCGCCTTCACCAAGCTCATCCACCAGGCGAACGACGCCCAGTTCGCCAAGGAGATCGCCAGCTACCTCGACCTCGACGCCTTCCTGCGCTTCACCGCCGCCACCGCGCTGATGGCGAACCTCGACAGCTACCTCGGTTTCGGGCACAACTTCTACCTCTACCTGCGCCCCGACACCAACCAGTTCGCGTTCCTGCCGTGGGATGTCGACCTGTCGATGGGCATGTGGCCCGTCGGCGGCACGCCCGACCAGCAAGTCAACCTCAGCCTCGACCACCCGCACATTGGCCAGAACAAGCTGATCGACCGGCTGCAGGCGCAGAAGGACGTGAAGACGAAGTACCACGCGATCTTGAAGGACCTGTCGAAGACCTGCTTCGCGCAGGAGAATCTGGCCAAGGAACTCGACGCCATCGAGAAGGCAATCGTGGCGCCGCTGGAGCGCGAGAAGAAGGCGACTGCCGCCCGTAGGGAGTCGGCGCAGGGACCGTTCGCGGGGATCGTGCAGAAGGGGCAGCCGTTGAGCGTATTCCTGGCGAAGCGTTCCGAGTCGGTCGTCGCCCAGCTCGCCGGCGAACGCAAAGGCTACGTCCCGGCGGGCGGCTTCGGCCCCGGCTTCGGCAAAGGCCCCCCCGGCGGCGGCTTCCAGCCCAAAGGCCCTCCCGGCGGCTTCGGCCCCGGCGGCTTCCTCTCCAAGCCCCTCCTCGAAGCCCTCGACACCGGCAAGGACGGCAAAGTCTCGAAGGACGAACTCGTCGCCGGCGCGACCCAGTTCTTCAAGGACTGCGACAAGGACAACACCGGCACCCTCGACGAAGCCCAGCTCAGCGCCGGCATCAACCGCATCGTCCCGCGACCGGCCGGCTTCCCCGCTCCGCCGCCGGGAGGCTTCGGCATGGGCAACTTCATCGCCGCCCCCGTCCTCAAGCGCGCCGACGTGGCCAAGAAGGGGAAGATCACGCTCGCCGAACTGGTCACTGCCGCCGAGGCGCTGTTCGCGGAAGCCGACAAGGAGAAGAAGGGATCGCTGGACGAACCCGCCATCGCCGCCGCCGTGAACGCGCTGATGCCACCGCCTCCCGCGTTCGGCCCCGGCGGCTTCGGCCCGCCGAAGAAGGACGCCAAGAAGTAGTCGGCGAACGAAACGACAACGGTTCGCTCCGGGATGGCATAAGAACGAGCAGTGACTACAAATTACCGTGCCGCAACGAACGAGGCGAGCATCCAAGCCGAACTATCTGGAAGGCCATGCGTTTTAGCCCACCAGCCAGATTGCGCAAAAAATTGGGTGAAGGCATTGAAGATTCGGCTAGTAGGCCTCACGTTTCTCGCCTAGCCTCGATTGTTTCGTCGGAAATGCGAACCTGTTTCATTCCGGTACTGTCCTGCAATTGAGACAGCAGAATTTCCGTGAACTGAAGAACGACAATGGACAAAGAAATCCGGATTGATACTCGGCTTGAATCGTACAAGTCTTTTTACGATTCAGCTTGGGAAGAACAATTCCTAAACCGTTCTAACGGCACGCCTCTGGCTCAGTTGGCGATCGATCTAGCCAGCTGCTGGAGGGCAACCGCAACTACCCATGCCATGCCTTGGCTGATGTTTCAGCATTTGCAAGCGGTTGCTGAGAGCATGATGGAAGCGGAAGAGCCCGTCGGAAGAAAATTGGTTGTTGCCATGAAAAGCCGGCTCTCCGTGGAGCTTGGTGACGATCTGAGAAATATGCAAAAAATCAAACTTAGCAAAGCCGTTGATAAGATTGCAGCAGAAGTGGACTCGGCGCTCAACGGCAACCAAATGTCATTTGACATCGCCGAAATCTGGAAAGGTTATTACGCCGGCTCGAAAGTACATCAATTAGCAAGTTCCGCTGGGGCGGCGTATCGCGCCCAGGGGTGGAGGAAGTAGCTGATCACATGG
>JAYSSW010000464.1:0-1806 GCA_043720335.1 Planctomycetia bacterium | reverse complement strand
GGCTTCTGCCAGACCCACCACTGCGCCCCGCCGCTGCGGCACTGCCAGGAAGGCCCGCCGCGCATCCACTGGTCGCACGGCTGCCCCAGGCCGATCTGCGACCCCTGCACGATGCCCAACTGGGGCTTCTCCGACACCTGCTGGCAGCCCTGGCCCTTCCCGCCCGACTGGTCGCACTGCCCGACCGTGCCCCCCGCCGCCCTGGTGTTCCTGAACCCGAACGCGGGCCAGCAGATCCCGCTCACCCAGCCGCCGGCGACGTTCCAGACGCCGCGCGTCATGGGCCAGGGGATGCCCCCCGCCGCCCGCACCAGCCCGATGCCGACCGTTGACGAAACGCTTCGTCAGCCGCGCAATCTCTCGATCCCGCAGCAGTAGCCGCAAACGACCGCCTTGAACGCCAAGCCGAGCCAGGGAATCGCGATTCCCCGCTCGGCTTGTTTCGTTGCATGGGGCCGCACGCAAACCTGCGGCCAGGGCGAAGTGGGCGCTGGAATGCCGCCTTCCAGCCGCGCCGAGAATTTCCTGTCACACGTCCGCCATCTCTGCTCGTCAGCACCAAAGATCCGTCAATCTCGCACGAGCAGGAGTCTGTCATGTCGTCGCCGCGCGTCTCGCTCTGGTCCCGCCTGTTCCGCACCGCCGCGAGGAAGCCGCACCGCCGGACGGCGCGGCCTTCGCTGGAGCTGCTGGAGGACCGCCGCGTGCCGGCGACGCTGGTCGTCACGACGCTGGCGGACGAGGCGACGAACCCCGCCACGTTCAGCCTGCGCGAAGCGATGACGCAGGCCAACAATCAGGCGGGCGCCGACGTCATCACCTTCAACGCCGGGCTGGCCGGGACGATCCAGCTGACCAGCGCCCTGCCGGCCATCACCAGCGCGATGAGCATCCAGGGGCCGGGGCAGGCCAGCTTGACGGTGCGCCGCAACGCCAGCAGCAGCTTCCGGATCTTCGGGGTGAACGGCGCCAACGTCGTCAGTCTCTCCGGCATGACCCTGACCAACGGGTCCGCCTCCTCGGGAGGCGGCGTCGGCAATGTCGGCGGCAATCTCACTCTGGCCAACTGCGCCCTTGTTGGCAACCGCGCCGACGTCTACGGGGGCGGCGTTAGCAACGAGTCCAATGGCAAGTTGACGTTGATCGCCTGCACCCTCTCGAACAACACCTCCGGCTTCGCGGGAGGAGCCATCTACAATTCAAACACACTGACCCTCAGCAGCAGCACGCTCAGCGGGAACGCGGCGTACAGCTACGGCGGCGGCATCTTCAACATCTTCGGATCGGCGAACCTGCTCAACACCACGCTCGCCCGCAATTCCGCCAACCAGGGGGGCGGAGTCTTTCTCAACGCCGGCAGTGCAACGCTGCGCAACTGCACCGTCACAAGCAATGTCGGCCGCGGCGGCGGCCTCAAGCGTGAGAGCGACACGTTCACGTTGTACAACACCCTCGTCGCAGGCAACACCCGCGCCGCCGGGGTTCGGGACGACGTGGACGGAGCCTTCGACGCCGCCAGCGCCAACAACCTCATTGGCGTCGGCACGAACATGACCGGCGTCGTCAACGGCGCCGGCGGCAACCAGGTCGGCTCCAGCGCCGCCCCCCTCGATCCCAAGCTCAGCTCCACCCTCGCCGACCACGGCGGCGACACCCTCACCTACGCCCTCCTGCCCGCCAGCCCCGCCCGCAACGCCGGCAGCAACGCCCAGGCCCCCGACACCTCCGCCGCCGCCCTCGACCAGCGCGGCTTCGCCCGCGTCGTCGGCTCCGCCATCGACGTCGGCGCCGTCGAGTTCCGCGGCC